>DIXD01000061.1:2636-41482 GCA_002435985.1 Spirochaetaceae bacterium UBA6089 | reverse complement strand
AGGAATGTCCGGCAGGGAAGGTGAAGGGCGCGATCGGCAACGTAACCGTGGCGCATCCGGGGAAGCGCGTTGCGATCTTTGCGACGGCAGCTATCTCGCGGTAGCCCAGATCTGAAAAGAGCGCGCTCTCGTCTTTAGTCGCAGCGAGGAGAAAGTGCGCGACAAACTGCGTCGCCGAGAGGCCAAGGTCGGTGCCACGCGCGGCGAGAGCGCCAGCACCCTTATCCCACTCCTCGATTCTGTCTGACGTGAAGATTTCGGGTTGATATCCCTTAAAGCCCTCGGCGGCGAGCAGCTCGAAGCCGCGTGCGTAGTCTTCTACGGTGAATGTGGTGGTGTAGCTTGAGAAAAAATAAGCGGGTGAAACTCCAAACATTGTCACTCCAAATATTGCATGCAATATTAAATATATTGTAGAATACAAACTAGGCGCTGTCAATCGCAAAGTCGCGAATCAGCAGTGGCTCGCGCGGTTCAAACCAGACGAGGGAATGCCAAACACCAAGGAGTGCAGGACATGTCGAAGAAAAAGATAATTATCGCTATTGCGCCCGTCGCGCACATGGAAAAGAAGGTTCCTGATGGGCTGAAGAACCCTGTGCTACCTGAGGATATCGCGTCCGAAGTGATCGCCTGCGCGGAGGCGGGCGCTTCGCTCGTGCACCTGCACGTCAGAGACGAGAGGGGAATGCAAGTCGGCGATCTGCGCGTATTTTCTCACACAATCGACCTGATCCGCGCCAAGACCGATATCGTGATTCAAGGCTCGACTGGTGGGCTGTCGACACTCACGCTCGAAGAGCGCTCGGTATCCGTGGATGAGCCAAGAGTCCAGATGGCTTCGCTCAATATGGGTTCGACGAATTTCGGTGAGAATGTGTACATCAACACCTGGCCCGACATCAGGTATTGGGCGACGAAAATGACGCTTGCACGCGTTGTTCCGGAGCTTGAGATTTTCGATCTCTCCATGATTGAGAGTGTACTGAGTCTCACTGATGAGGGCTTTTTACGGAAGCCGCTGCACTTCAACTTTTCGCTTGGCTTCAAGGGCGCATTGTCCGCGAAGGCCGACAATCTGTTCATGCTGAAGTCCGCTCTTCCAAGGGACGCGGCCTGGAGTCTGATCCATGAGGGCATGACGGATTTCTCGCTCATCGCGACCGCGATCGGCTGTGGCGCGTCTGGTGTGCGCGTGGGGTATGAGGATGGTTTTTTCCTCGAACCGGGCCTTCCCGCCACGAACGTCCAGCTGGTGAAAAAAGCTGTCGCGCTCGCACGCGAGATGGGCTACGAGGTCGCAACGCCTCAGGAAGCGAGGAAGATGCTCGATATTCTTAAATAGGTTTCGATGCCTTCGCCTCGAGAGAAGCTTTCAGCACATCGCGCGAGCGGAGGTGGTGTACGATCACGAGCCGCTGGGCGAGTTCGGGGTCGCGAGCAACGAATGCAGCGATAATCTCCCGGTGTTCGGGAAGCGTTTCTTCGGGCAACCTGATGAGGCCCTTGATGTAGCTCCTGTGGATGCACCCGAGGTTTGAGTCGATATCGGAGAGAATTGGGTTGTCGGCGTATTCAATGAGCATTTCGTGAAAATTTTTGTCAGCGTTGAGGTAGATTTCACGCTCTTCCGCGGTAAAAGGCACGCTAAGGTCTCGGTCGCGATACTCCGAAAACGATGCACAAAGCATCTCGAACTTATCGAGGCTCTCGCCCGCGATTGCTCGCTCGACGCAGAGTCGGGCGGCGATTCCCTCAATACCTGCCCGCACCGCAAAGACATGAACGAGCTCCGCCGTGGGCCGTTCAGGCACAAAAAGACCTTCGTTCTCGCGCCCGGTGCCGTTGCGCCGTTCGAGGAATCGTTCCCCGAGAAGTCGGGCTGTCGCTACGTTCACCGGTGTCAAGGAGACGCCCAGGTCATCCGCGAGTGCCTTGCGGTCGATTCTTGTGCCTTCGGGAATTTTCCCTTCGATGATCAGCATTCGTATGCGCCGATAGACTTCATCGGCGACGATGGTAGACTCGATTCGCTTCACGATGCCTCCTTCGTGTCGCTCAGCAGGCGGTCTCGCGAATCGAGAAGGTGGCTGCGCATAAAAAATTCAGCGGCGGCTGCGTTGCGGGACGCGATCGCGTCGACGATCTTACTGTGCTCCTCGTAGCTCTGCTGCGCGGATTTCAGTAGTCCGCCCTGGTTGCAAATGAAGACTATATTAAACGATGAAATGATGCGATAGAGCGGCTCGTTTCCAGAAAATCCGGCAACCGCGAGATGGAATTCATAGTCAGCCTTGCGCACCGCGCGAGGATCGTTGGAATCGCCGATGGTTTTATACTCCGTGTGCATTTTCATGATCGTGGCGATATCTTCGTCGGTACCATTTCTGGCGACTCCGGCGGCAGCCAGCGGCTCCAGTTGGATGCGGATATTGTAGAGGTCGAGAAGTTCCTGAGCGTTGAGGGCGCGAACCCTCGCACCTCGGCGTGGAAGAAGCTCGACGAGCATTTCCTTCTCAAGCTTGGAGAAGGCCGCGGCCAAAGGAGTTCTGGATATTCCTAGCTGATTGGCCAAGAGGTTCTGCTTTAGTTTTTCGCCAGGTTGCAGCTCCCCTTCGAGGATCATCAATCGCAGTTCATTATACACCTTTTCGGAGAGATCGGCATACTCAATTTTTTGCATGTCCTCACTATATAACGCAATAGCAAACATGTCAATATTTTGCATGCAAAAATCAATTGTGCCTTGACAGGTCGGAGTAGCGGTGGTAAAATATAAAATATATTTTGTATGCAAAATTATGCAATAAGGGTTCCGCAATGGAAGAAACCACAATAACCAGAATTGAGGAGCTTAAAGATATCGCCAACGAAGTGCGCTTCCGCATCGTGGATATGGTGTATCGGGCGCAGTCGGGGCACTGCGGTGGTTCGCTCTCGGCGGCTGACATTGTGACCGCGCTCTACTTTGAGATTATGAAGATCAACCCAGCCGCACCTGATTGGCCGGACAGAGACCGCTTTATTCTCTCGAAGGGTCACGCCTGCCCCGTGCAGTACGCCGCCCTCAGCCTGAAGGGCTATTTTCCGCTCGATGAACTCGGTACATTCCGCAAGCTGCACTCGCGGCTCCAGGGTCACCCTGTGGCGGGGAAACTGCCAGGTATCGAAGTGACTACCGGTTCACTCGGGATTGGCTTCTGCGAGGGGATCGGGCTTGGACTCGACGCGAAATTGCGGAAACAAGACTGGCGCGTGTGGATCGTACTTGGCGATGGCGAGTTGAACGAGGGTGCGGTGTGGGAGGCGGCACAAGCGGGATCGAAATTCCATCTCGACAATGTCACTGCCATTGTCGATAGAAATCGACTGCAAAACGATGGTTTTTGCGACGACATTATGCCCATTGAACCGGTTGTGGAGAAATTCCGCGTGTTTGGCTGGGAAACCTATGAGATCGATGGCCACAATATGTCCGAGATTGTGCGCACGCTCCACGTGGCGCGTCAGGTGAAGGGAAAACCGACCTGCATCGTCGCGCGCACCGTGAAGGGGAAAGGCGTTTCCTTTATGGAGAACGTTAGAGATTGGCACGGTAAGGCGCCCAATTCCGAGCAGTACGAACAGGCTGTGCGAGAACTCAGAGGAGGACGAACATGAACCTGCCACGCGCATTCAATCCAACCCGAAAAGCTTTTTCGGAACAGATGGCGAGCCGAGGAGCAGAATCGGATTTCGCGGTCTTTGAGTCGGACATTGGATACTCAACCTACTCATATCTCTTTGGCGACCGTTTCCCTGAACGGTATTTCAACTTCGGCATCGCCGAGGTGTCGACCATGGCGGCGGCTGCCGGAATGGCAAGCAATGGAAGAACGGTTTTTGTCGCTGGATATGGCGTATTCCTGACCATGCGCGCGCTCGAAGTGGTGCGCTCCTTTGTGTGCTACCCGCACCTCAATGTGAAAATTCTCTCGTCGCACGGAGGCGTGACTGCGGCGATCGACGGGGTTACCCACCAGGCGACCGAGGATATTGCGTTCATGACAACTCTACCAGAGATGAAGGTGCTCTGTCCTTGCGACACAGCGTCGGCGAAGGCTGCATTCGATCTTGCGCTGAAAACGCCCGGGCCGGTGTTCGTACGTCTCATGCGCGATCCGCTCTTTGAGCTATATCCTGAAGGCACTTCATTCGCATTGGGTGGTTCGAAGGTAGTGAGAGAGGGGAGCGACATCACAATCGCGGCGTATGGCGACATGGTGTTCGAAGCCATCGATGCGGCTGATCGTCTCGCGGCACGGGGGATTCGGGCGGAAGTGCTGGATCTTTACTCGATAAAGCCAGTCGATTGGGCGGGGATTACAGCCTCCATTTCTAAAACCCACACACTCCTTGTGGTGGAAAACCATCAGGCACGAAATGGGCTGGGGACCTACATTGGTGACGCGTTACTGCAAACAGGCGCCTCGGTGCGGTATGATCATGTTGGACTAGAGGATCGTTTCGCGGAATCTGGCGACTACAGAGGCGTCATCGAGACATACGGTCTGTGCGCCACCAATATCGAGGCACATGCGAAAAAGCTGCTGGCAGCGAATCAGGGGAGATGAAATGAAGGTCTATATAACACGAAAAATACCAGAGCCTGGTATTGAATTGCTACGTTCTCGTTACGAAGTCGAAGTGAATCCGAACGATCGACCGCTGACCAGGCATGAATTGCTCGAGAAAGTGGCGGAAGCCGATGGTGTAGTATGCCTCATCACTGACAGAATCGATGCGGAGGTTTTTGAAGCCGCGCCACGCTGCAGGGGTTTTGCGAACTATGGGGTGGGTTTCGACAATATGGATATCGCGGAGGCTACAAAGCGAAAGATTCCGCTCTCAAATACGCCCGAAGTGCTCACCAACGCGACAGCAGAAATGGCCTGGGCTCTGCTCTTCGCGGCGGGGCGTCGAGTTGTCGAGGCCGACGCAGTGATGCGGTCCGGAACCTGGAGCGGCTGGGGCCCGCTGCAGTTTATCGGGCAGGAAGTGACGGGAGCGACGCTAGGTGTGGTCGGCGCAGGCCGAATCGGCAAGGCTTTTGCGCATAAATCGAAGGGCTTCGACATGAAAGTACTCTACACCGATGAGCTCCGCAGTGAGGAGATGGAGCGCGACCTTGGCGCTGAACGCGTTCCTCTGGAGGAACTGCTGGCTCGTTCCGATTTTGTGTCGCTGCATGTGCCCTTCATGCCTGCAACGCGCCACCTCATCGATGAGCGGGCGCTACGCACGATGAAGCGCACGGCGGTGTTGATCAACACATCTCGCGGGCCTGTGGTCGACGAGGCTGCTCTGGTCCGTGCGCTACGTGAGGGCTGGATCGCCGCGGCAGGCATTGATGTGTATGAGAACGAGCCCAAGCCCGCCGATGGCCTCGCCGAGCTCAAAAATGTCGTGATGACGCCTCATATTGCGAGCGCCACAACAACCTCACGCGAAGGCATGGCCCTCCGCGCTGCGGAGAACCTCATCGCCATGCTCGAGGGCACGCGGCCGCGCGACTGTTTGAATCCGGAGATTTATGTTTGAGAAATAAAGGGATTTGAGAGTATTTGAAAATCGATAGACAGTAAGGTGCCTGGTTCAGGTTTTGGTATAGGCACCCTATCAGTCTGACATCTTCAGCTCGTCGTTCACTTCACAAAATATGCTCCAGAAACTTCCGCGTGCGCTCTTCGCGCGGTGAAGTGAAGAAAGTGTCCGGCGGCGCCTCTTCGACGATTTGGCCGGCATCCATGAAGATGATGCGGTGCGCCGCAGCCCGGGCAAAGCCCATCTCGTGCGAAACGACAAGCATGGTCATGCCTTCGCGCGCCAGCTCCGTCATGACATCGAGCACTTCCTTGATCATTTCGGGGTCGAGGGCGCTGGTGGGCTCGTCGAAGAGCATGACCTTGGGGTTCATGGCGAGGGCGCGGGCAATGGCGACGCGCTGCTGCTGTCCGCCGGAGAGCTGTTCGGGCCAGGCCTTTTCTTTGTCGGAGAGACCTACCTTTGCAAGCAGACGTCGCGCAGTCTCGATCGCTTCGTCCTTGTTCTTTTTCAGCACGCAGATCGGCGCAAGCGTGATGTTGTCGAGCACAGTGAGGTGAGGAAAGAGGTTGAAGCTCTGAAAGACCATGCCGACCTCTTCGCGGATGTGGCGGATGTCCGCGCCAGGGTCGGTGACGCTTTCGCCGTCGATGAGAATTCGCCCGGAATCGAGTCGTTCGAGGCGATTGATCGAGCGGAGCAGTGTGCTCTTGCCCGAGCCGGAGGGCCCGATGATGAGCACGACTTCGCCTTTTTTGACCGTAATGCTCACGCCCTGAAGCGCTCTAACGCTGCCGAAGTTCTTTACGGCGTCGATGATTTCAATGTACTTTTCCACGGTGCCTCAGCTTTTCTTCCATCATAGCGACCAGCCGCGAGAAAAACAGAGTCATCACGAGATAGATGAGCGCGATGACCGTGTAACTCTCGAAATATCGGAACGTCGTCGACGCATATTCTCTGCCCCTGCGCAGAAGGTCCGAGACAGCCAAAATCGATACGAGCGACGAATCCTTCAAGAGCGCGATGAACTCGTTACCGATCGGCGGCAGGATGATTCTGATTGTCTGTGGGATAATGATTTTCCTCATCGCCATTGAGCGCGACATGCCGAGGGCGAGGGCAGCTTCCATTTGTCCTCTGGGGATGGCCTGCATGCCGGCGCGGAAAATTTCGGCCATATAGGCGCCATAGCAGACCGACATGGCCACAATGGCTGCGGAAGGGCCCTCCAACCTGAGGAGTGGCCCGAGCGCATAGTAGATGTAGAAGAGCTGCACGAGCAGGGGGATGCCCCGAATTATTTCGACATAGACCGTCGCGATCCGGTTGATGGACCGATTCTGCGATATGCGCCCGAGTCCGGCAAAGAGGCCGATGAGCAAGGCAAAGAAGATCGAGATCAACGTCACCGAGAATGTCGCCACAAGGCCGTCCGGCACAAAGGAGAGAATGTGGAGATAGGGATCAGGACTCAGTATCGGCAAAAGGACAAGCAGTGCAATCGCCCCAAAGAATGAGATATTCCATGCAGACAGCAGTGAACCCTCATCCTTCAAAGGAATGAGGGTGCCATCTGTGACATTGATGGTGGTCTTATCGGAGGTCTTCGAGTTCCGATCTGAAAAGGGGGATCCTTTCATCGTTCTTTATCGAGCAATCCTACTGTAGCCACTTTTTCTGCAGTTCCTCCAGCTTACCGGAAGACTTTACCTTGGCAAGTCCGTCGTTGAAGAGCTTTTGAGTCTTGGTGTCGCCCTTCTTGAATGCAAAGCCGAGCCACTCATCGGTGAAAGGCTCTCCCGCGATCATGAGTTTTTCTTTATAGGTGTCGTTCTGGAGCGCAAAGTTTGCGGTGATGGGCGAATCGGCGACTACGCCGTCGATGTTGCCGTTCACGAGGTCTTCAAATGCAAGTCCGACTTCGTCGTAGGTCTTGAGCTCGACACCCTGCACTTTTCCGATCTCGATGGCGCCTGTCGTTCCGATCTGCGCACCGACTTTCTTGCCGACCATGTCGGCGAGCGTCGTAACATCCGTGGTGTCCTTGCGGACTACGAGGACCTGCCCCGCGTTCACATAGGGATCGGAGAAATCCATGGTCGCCTTGCGTTCCTCCGTGATGGTGACGGACGAAGCGATGACCTGATAGTTACCTGCGGCGAGCCCGGCGAAGATGCCGTCCCATGCCGTGTTTTTGATCTCGACTTCGAAGCCTTCTGCCTTGGCGATCTCATTTACAAGATCGATATCGAACCCGACGATGTTCTTATTCTCGTCGACGTATTCCATGGGGGGCCAGGTAGCGTCGGTGGCGACCGTGATAACAGCCGGTTTTTCGGCACATGAAAAGAGACCGACCACGGCGAATGCGACAATCGCGACCAGCATGATCGAGCTGAGAACTGACCAGCGTTTCTTCATAACCTTGCTCCTTCGTATCGGGATGAGTGCATACAACTTATTTCGTATCGAGGATATGGCGATTTACATATAGTGTCAAGAACGGAGCATAAATATGTGAAAGGTGTGAAAGGGCAGCGCTGGACCATCAGCGTGCTGCAAGGCGGGCGGTCCGCGCGGCGAGAGCTCGGATACTGATTTTTTCTTTGCCGGCGAGGTAGGTTTCGAGGGTGTCGTGGAGCGGAGCTCCCCATTGTTCGGGGACTCCTCCCATGATGCCCAGCACCGTTCCGACAAGCCCTGCATTGCAGTCGACGTCGAGGCCCGCGTGGGCGAGGATGCGGAATGATTCGGTCATGTCGCCGTTGCCGAACCAGAGCGCATTGATGACGGCGGCGATGTTCGGATAGGCGTGAATCCAGTTGTAGCGCTCGAAATACGTGTCGAGGATAGCCCATGCTTCCTCGGCGCTCTCGGCGCGCGCAGTGGTATCGAAGCATTTGGAGAGAACGGCGGCATATTCGCTCTTTTTCGGGATAAATCGGGCGGCGTCGAGAAGGAGCGTGCGCGGATCTCTGTGCACAAACGCGAGGGCGGTGAGGACGGCGGCGTATATTTCGCCGTAAACGCCGTTTTCCGCGTGGGAAACGAGGCCGTCGATGTGCGCGAGGCGCGCAGCCTCCATAGGCCGGGCAGGCGACACAAGGCCGCAGACCATCCCGCGCATCTGTGCGCCTATCCAGTTGGAGTAGGGGTTGTGCCACGAACCGGACTCGGGCGGTAGAATGCCGTCGGCCATGTTGTGCAGGGCGATCCATTCGGCCGACCATCCAAAGGGAATCTGTTTTACCCATTCGCGGCCTATGTCGCGCGAGCTGATGCTCCGTCCCCTGCGCTCGAAGGCGTCGAGGAAGGCAAGCTCGTAGACGACATCGTCGTTGACGGTTTCGGGCTCGGTGATGTAGGCATCGATACGCCCGTAGACGTTCTGCAGCTGGGTGCTGTGGTAGCCTTCGATCGCGGTGCCGAAGGCACCGCCGGCGAGCTGGCCGAGCCAGCCTGCATACATTCGTGCCTCGAGGTCGTCGGGCGTGTGGGAGGGGGCTGCTCCGGGGGCTGCACTATTCTGGGCTGGTGCAGGGGCAGCGCTGGTCGGGGCTTCTCCGGCAGAGGCAGGCTCATCGGTCGCGGGCATTGCGGCGCGCACGTCATCCCATGTGGCGGGATGCTCGTATGTCCAGTACGGGTGCGAAGGATCGCGCGGCGCGGTGTGGATTGCGTGCAGAAGCTCGGCGGTGAGGGCGCGCAGTTCCGGGCTGACGGTGGGCTTTTCCGCCTGCTGGGCGCCGTCGTGCAATCCGGGGTGTTCGAGGTGCGCAGGCTGCTCGAAGGTGGCGTGCGTGGCGCCGCTTTCGCGCGTTCCAAAGTGCGCCCAGTCGAAGATTCCGCTGCTTTCGAGAATCCCGCAGCGTTGGGCTTCTTCCAATCCCTCATACAGAAGCCGTTCGGCTGCCGAGACATCGTAGCCCTTGTTGCCCATGGCCTGGACCATTTCGAGATAGGGGATCTCGGGTGCGCCCGAGCCGGGAACGGAGGAAAACCAGAACAGCGCGATGAGATCATCGCCGGCGGGGAAGGCCGTTTCGCTTGTGTACCAATTTGAGCCATGGGTACGCCGGTCGAGGGGCACCGCCGAAAGCCTCATTTCCCGGTCGATCTGCCAGGCATGCTTTGTATTCACAGCGTGCTCCTTTCGCGCTCACGATTGCGGCGTGCGTACACATAGAGGGCGACTAAAGTTGCGATATAGGGCACCATCGAGGTGAACTGAGAGCTGACCCCATAATTCTGCAGGAAGAGCCCAAGCCCATCGAAAAATCCGAAGAGCAGGGAAATCAGCGCGATGCCATAGGGGTGTCCGTCCACGAGAATGATCGCTGCGAGCGAAATCCACCCGCGCCCAGCCGTCATATTCTCCGCAAACAGCGTGACATAGCCCAGCGATAGGAAAGCCCCCGCCAGACCGCAGAACACCGCGCACAGCAGAAGCGAGTAAATACGCATCTGCGACGTGCGCACTCCGCTCGAATCCAGTGAATTCGGATTGTATCCCGCAGCCCTCAGCCTCAGCCCAAACCGTGTCTTGAACACCAGATAGTAACAGAAGATGGTCGCGATCACCGCCAGATACACGATGAGGTTTCTGCCCGATACCACGGGCCCGAGCAGAGGGATTTCCTCGATAAGCGGAATATGGATATTTGGAATCGAGTCGATGAGTTTGCTCGTAAAAACGCCCTTGACCTTGAAAATCTGCCGCAGCAGATAGGTCGTGCTGCCCACTGCAAAGAGGTTGAGCGCAATGCCCGTCACAAATTCGTCGGTGTCGAGCGTCACGGAGAAGAAGATGAAGATGAGGGCTAGGATCATCGCTCCTGCGATTGCGAACAGGACACCCACGACCCAGGAATGGAACAGAAATGAACCGAGCACCGCGGCAAAGGCGGCCATCAGCATCATGCCCTCCATGGCGATGTTGAAGATGCCCGCATAGAAGGTGAGCGTCCCACCGAGCGCGGCGAGCAGAATGGGCGTGGCGCCTGCGATCATGCCCGTAATCAGGCCGATGACGATGTTCATGTTGTCCTCTCCTTCGCCTGATGCCGCGCTGCGAGCCGATCAAAGACCACGACGGCGTATTCGCGGGTGGCCACGATAACGAGCACGAGGACCGCCTGCAGCACCTGCGCGATCTCGCTCGGTACATTTGTGATGAGCTCCATACCGAGCGCGCCCGTCTGAATCGCCGCCACGAAGACGCCGTAGATGAGCGTCTCGATAAGCCCATTGTTTGCCATGATGGCGATCATAATGCCGTCCCAGGCATAATTGGCGCCGAGCCCCTTTATGAACCTGTGCGGCCCGCCCATCACCACAAGCCCTCCCGCCAGACCAGCGAGGGCCCCCGTGACGAGCATGACCGCCATAAAGTTGCCGCGCACATCGCAGCCGCCAAGCCTCGCGAACAGGGAATTCTGCCCCGTAATGCGCCACTCGTAGCCAGCACGCCAGCGCTGAAACACGAACCACATCACCGCAACCGCCGCGAGCATGAGCAGCACCGAGGAACTCAGAGGCCCGATGTCGGGCATCCAGCCGCTCTGCGCGATTGGGGGCGTCATCGGTGAAAAGGCCTTGCGGTCCATGAATGGGTACGCGATCGCCCACGCGGTGAAAAAATCCGCGATCATGTTGAGCATGAGTGTGACGATGAATTCGCTCATATCGAAGGCCTGCTTTAGGAGCCCGGCGAGACCCGACCACAGCGCCCCACCCGCAATGGCGAAAAGCAGCAGAAGCGGAATTTCGAGCATGGGCGGCAGCGAGATATAGAGCCCGCCGAGCGTCGCGGCCAGGGCCCCGAACACGAGCTGCCCCGGCTGACCCAGATTCACTGGCCCCGACGCGAAGGCGATGGCTGCGGAGAGGCCTGTGAGCACGAGCGGCACCGAGTTTTTCAGGGTAGTGGCGAGCGGTCCGATTCCCCCCAGCGAAAACTGCGCAAGCGCACCATAGGTGGCCAGAGGCTCAAAGCCTTCGATCAGCATGATGAGGGCACCCACGACGAATGCGATTACGACGCCCAAGACGCCGCTTAGGATTCTGCGCGTCATGCCGTTCTTTTCCCTTCGAGCATATAGCGTCCCACTTCTTGGATAGTTGTTCGCTCGGTGGTGAGATCCGCGACGATCTGTCCGCGGTGCATCACCAGGATGCGGTCGGCGATCAAAAATAGCTCTTCGAGGTCGGCGGAGATGAGGAGCACAGCCCGGTCAGCCTCGCGCATCGAAAGAATTTCGCCATGCACATACTCGCTGGACCCGACATCGAGCCCTCGCGTCGGCTGGTCCATCAGAAAGAATGGTGTCGAGAGCAGAAACTCTCGTCCGAGGATCAATTTTTGCTGATTACCTCCCGACAGCGAGCGGAAGAGACTCTGGCGCGAGGACGCCTGCACGGAAAATCGCCGCACAAGCTCGTCGGTGAAGGCACGCGCGTGACGGTAGTCGAGCACCAGCCCGCGCCACGCCGAAAAGCTCGGCTCGAGCCTGTGGTGCGTCATAATCGCGTTGTCGAGAATGGACGCGGCCAGGCTCGCACCCATCCTCGCGCGGTCCTGCGGCACGAAAGAGATGAGCCTGCGCCGCTCCAGAATGGGAAGTCCGCAGATTTCTCTGCCGTTCACCTTGATGGAACCGCTGCTCGGAGTCCTCAGACCCATGATGCTGTTGACGAGCTCGAATTGGCCATTGCCCTCGACCCCTGCAATGCCGACAATTTCACCCGCGTGTACCGAAAACGACACGTCGTCGAGCAGCTTGAGCCCGTCACGCCGTGCGACACAGAGCCCCTTTGCCTCGAACACGCAATCTCCGCGCCGGTGCGGTGTCCGCTTCGAGGTGAAGATGACCTGCCTGCCGACCATCATCTGGGCGAGCGCTCCTTTGTCGGTGTCCGAGGCAGCCACCGTGGCAATCTTTTTGCCTTTGCGCATGACGGTGATGCGGTCGCTCAGTTCGAGTACCTCGTCAAGGCGGTGAGAGATGAAGAGAATCGTGGTTCCCGCCTCTCGCAGGCGCTTCAGCTCGGCGAAGAGCTGGGGAATCTCCTGCGGCGTAAGCACCGCGGTCGGCTCATCCAAAATGAGCACCGAAACATTCCGGTAGAGCAGCTTTAAGATTTCGACCTTCTGCCGGGCGGCGACCGAGATGCGCTCCACCTGCGCCGACGGATCGAGATTGAACTGAAATTCGTCGATCTTCCGGCGGACGAGTTCGATGGCGCCCGTGGTGTCGAGCGTTCCTCCCAGCCCGCGCACGGGCTCCGCGCCGAGCACCACATTTTCCCAGACCGTGTACTGTGGGATGAGCTCGATTTCCTGGTGCACCATGCCGATGCCCATGGCGATCGCATCGCCCGGCTTGTGAAAGCGGACCGGCGCGCCGTTCATTTTCACGGTGCCGGAGTCGAAGGGAATGAGACCGTAGAGCAACTTCATCAGCGTACTCTTGCCGGCACCGTTCTCCCCGACGATCGAGTGGATCTCGCCCTTGCGGAACCCGACAGAGACATTGTCCACCGCGAGCAGGCTTGGCGGATAGACTTTAACAATATGTTCCAGCGAAATGAAATCTTCCATAAATTGTTACACCAGGATCGAATTGAAAGGTGGCCGCAAGGCTGGCCGGGCGGCTTGCCTGCTGGGCTGGCCTGCGACAGCCGGCGTACCTGCGGCCACGATAGGTTACTCAAAAAGGCTTACTGCTGCCAGACGTTTTCGTTGTTGTAGAGCTGGACCTTGAGCGTTCCGTCGATGATCTGTCGGCGGGCCGCATTGACCTTGTCGATGATGCTCTTCGGGAGCACCTGCTGTTTGGCATCGAACACGAGGTCGATGCCGCCGCTCGCGATGTCCGCATTGATGACGACGCCGGGCTTGTAGGTCCCGTCTTTGATCGTCTTGAAGACTTCCTCGATGGTGGCGCCGACGTTCTTCACCGCGCTGGCAATGACGTGGCCAGGCTCGAGGTCGTTCTGGTTCGTGTCGACACCGATGGCGTAGAGTCCGCGCTCTGCGGCAGCCTGCAATACCCCGATACCGGCGGCAGCTGCAACCTGGTAGATGACGTCGGCCTTTTGGTCGTAGAGCTGAAGAGCCGCCTGCTTACCCTTGGCCGAGTCGTCCCACGCACCGCCCAGCGACTTGGTCAAGACCTTGATGCCCGGATCGACGGCCTTGGCGCCGTTCTGAAAGCCGAACACGAAGGCGCTGACAATGGGATCAGTGTCGCCGCCGATCACGCCGATGACCTTGTCTTTATTGATGCCCTTGAGCGAGGTCGTCGTTGTGGCGAGCGCCGCGGTCATGCCTGCAAGGTAGGAGCTCTGTTCCGCGAGGAAGAACACCGAAGTGATGGTCTTCTTCGGATTTTCGACGATGGTGTCGATGTTGACGAAAATCTTGTTGGGGTACTTGTCGGCGATGATCTTGAGCTGGTCTTCGAAACCATAGGAAATGACGAAGATGACGTCGGCGTACTGGACTGCGGCGTCCAGGGCAGGCTGAAACTTGGCCGCGTCGAAATTGCACTCGACCGTACGGGTTTGCAGTTTGTACTGTTTTTCGATATTCTTGATGCCCGCTTCGCCCGAATCGTAGAACGCGTTGTCGCCGAGCGCGCCATTGATCAGGTAGACGACGCGGTCCGTTTTGACCGCAGGACCAGCACCGAAGGCGCTCGTTGCAGCGGCGATGAGCATGAGAACCGCAATCAGTGCGAAATATTTTTTGCCTTTCATGGGGACCCCCTTGTATTGTCGAAATAAAATTATACGGTAGGGTATGGGAAGCGTCAACATTGCAGGAATTGTAGTCGGGGAACCCTTTTCGGATAAAGGATGTATCGAAGAATGTTACATCATTTTCTTCGACGACCTCGACGAGAGGTAACAGCTTTACACCCGAGCACTGCGACCGTTCCTACGACGATGATGGCGGGGCTTGTGGGCAAGTCGAAGACAATGGCGAGCGCAAAGCCAGCCATGTTGATGCACACGCCGAAGATCGAGGCAAGCATCATGGTGGGCTTGAAATTTTTCTTGAGGGACTGCGCCGCGAGCGCGGGGAGCAGTGTCACGGCGTCGACCATGAGCGCCCCCGTGATCCGGATGCCCAGCCCGATGCCCACGCAGACCATCACCAGGATTCCCGTATATACGACCGTCGCCGGAAAGCCGAAAGCAAATGCGGTCTCCCTGTCGAAGAGCACCGCGGAGATCGGCCTGAGGAAGCGGAGAGTGCCGGCCAGAATCAAGGCCGAGGCAATTACGACGAGGTAGACTTCTGTTCTGTCGAGGGCGAGGACATTGCCCCAGAAAAGATTGAAGGCCTCGATGGCGTGGATGTTGGTCTTGTAGAACAAAATGAACACAATGCCGAGGCTCGAGGTCATGAGAAGGGCCATGGCGCCTCCCGAGGTGCCGCCCGAGGCGCGCGAGCTCAGGCCGGAGACGACAAATCCTGCGGCGACGGAAAATAGTATGGCGAAAAACATTGGGTCGACCCCCGCGATGAGTCCGACCGTCGCGCCCAACAGCGAGAGGTGCATCACACCGAATCGGACGGGGATCAGGTCCAGCGAGAGGATATATACACCCAGCAGCGGAAATGCCAAGCCGCAGGCGAACAGCGCGACGATCGCCCGGCCAAAGGCCGGAATTTGGAACAGCTCCATCATACTTCCGTTCCTTTCGCATCCGCAAGGAAAGCGGCGGCGTCGAGGAGCCTCGCGGTTCCTTTGTCGAAGAAGAGGAGCGAATGGCACAGAGCTATAAGCGCGCGGTCGTGCGTGACGAGGATCAGGGGAATGCCCGAGTCCGCCAGCGAGAGTATTAAAGTGCGCATGGCTGTCTGTCCCTCTTGGTCGAGGAAGGAGCCTGGTTCGTCGAAGAGGTAGAGTGCAGGCTCCGCCGCCATCGCGCGCGCGATCGACACCCGCTGGAACTGTCCGCCCGAAAGATCTTGAACCGCCGTATCGGCAAGGTCCTCGAGGCCGCAGTAGGCGATGGCGGCTTCCACTGCCTCGCGGTCGGCGTGGGTAAGGCGGCCGGTCAGGCCGCATTTTCCGAGCCGGCCGAACGAAACCGCTTCTCGCACCGATATCCGCAGTTGCCCAGAGCTTCCTTCCGGGCGATTCTGCGGAATATACGCAAGCCTTTTGCGAGTCTTCGCGAAAGAGGCCTTTCGGGTATCGGCGCCCAGAATCCGTAGTTCGCCCCCGATCGGAGGCAAAAGGCCGAGGCAGGTCTTGAGGAGCGTCGTCTTGCCTGCACCGTTGGGACCCACAAAGCCGAGGACCGTCGATTTCGTGTTTGTTCGTGACGGCTGTGTTCCCTCTGTAGGTAAGGGAAATTCGACGCAGATGTCGCGCACGACAGGTTCGGCGCGGCGATATCCTATGGAGAGCTTTTTTGCCGATAGGACAGGCTGCCGGCCACGAGCGACCTTATCCGGATTGCTGTTCATTGCGTCCGATCTCCTGCTGTCCGAGTCGTTGCGCGCGGCTTTCTCTGTCGTGCCAAAGTCCATGGTGTCGTTTGCGTTATCCAGGGCGCTTGTGGCCATCTTATTTCTCGTTTTGTTGCAGGAGAGCTCTTTTGTTGTATAGGAATACATCTTCGATCGTGTGCGTGCCGTCCTTGCCGGGAAAATTGATGAGAACAACGAGGGGGACGCCGAGGCTCTCCGCGAGGGCCTTTCCTCCCGGATTGTGGTAGTTGTCGATCACCATGGCCGGTTTCTTCTTTATAAGATCGAGGACGACCGCCGGCGAAGGCTCCCCGGGGCCGAAGGTCCCCACGACATCGAGGCCCAGCCAGTCCACAAAAGTCTTCATGTAGGCCTGGACAACGACCTTTTTGTCCGGCAAGGCCGCAGCGACCTCGGTGCGCAGGCTTTCGGTGAAAGAAGTGAAGGACTGCGACCATGTTGCCTGTTCTTCGGTTGTCCCCAAAGCCTCCGCGATTTTTTTCGTTTCGGCGATGATGGTGGAGGGAACGTTGTCGGTGTAGACCGTGATGAGCTTTAGGTTGCTGTTCTGGGCTGTCTCAGCCAGCTTTTTTGCGAATTTCTCGTAGCCGGAATAGACAATGAGAGACGCATGCTGGACGGCAAGAAGGTCGGATGGTTTGATCTCGTATTCGGGTGGATGCTGAAGCTCGAAAGGCGCGATGGTCACGACATTTTTCGCTCCAGCAGCGATCGCAAAAGCCTGCACCCACGAGGTGGAGGCGATGACGGGCCGTTCCTGGGCCGCGAGCGGCAGAGTAAGAACGCAGAGCAGCGCCAGAAAGACTGACGCCCTGTGAGGAGAATGACGGATACTCATAGGGATCCCTTACAATTAGAGAATACAGGCGGGCTTCGTGCGCACCATATGAAGTGTTTCGGACACTCCGATCTCGACACGGTACCGAAAGGCGACGCTTTCCGGCCGCATTCTAAAAAACCATCTGCGGAAAAGGTTCCGCGGGCTCCGGCCTTCGGACCGGAGGCTTTTCTCGGCTATTTTTCTATCACATCCGCGAGCTCGGAGGCAAGGAGGCCGACCGCCTCGTCGATGAGCTTCGAAAGCGGGGCCGGAAGAATGCCGGCAAGAACGAAGTGCGGCTGGTTTACCGGGAGCAATATTTTTTTGCCGTTCGCCCCCATGACGGCCTGGGCTATCGCCTGCGTTATTTCCCCCAGCATGGAATCGGGAATTACTATCCCGATGGGGCCGAGAATGACCTGCCCCAGGCCGATCGAAACCCGTATGGCATTTTCCCCGCTCGCGCCGCGGTCGGCACCGGCCTTCAGCATCTGCTCAGTCGCCGCGGCGTTTGTGCCGAGGGCTACAATTTCGACGCGCTGGCCGAACGTCTGTCGAACTTTCGAACACAGCTGGGCCCCAACACCTCCGCCGAGTCCATCGACGACAACGATGATAGGCTTTTTCTGCATAAAAGTAGCATATAGGTAAAATACCCTACTTTGCAATGCGGCGTTCGACAGCGCTGTTGCCTCGTTTCAGGGTTCCATTTCGGCCAGAATGCGGAGGACGGCCAGGGCCTGATGGGCTGCGGCGACCATGACTCGGGGTGCGCAGACGCCGTTTTGCCCCTCCGAGGAGGTTACGAAGTCGCCGCAGGCGACGATCCTTTCGGCGAGCTGGACAGTACGAATTTCGTTGGCGGGCCCGATGCCCCCCAAGCCTGAGGCGGTGACGAGCCAGAGGCTCGGACTATGCCGCACGAACCAGGAGAACAGCATGGCTTTCGTGGCTGCAACGTCCACCGCTTCGACGAGGACATTGCAGCCGCGACAGAAGTCCTCAAGGTTATCTTCCTCGATTCTGCGGTCAAGGAGTTCGAGAGAGAGCGAAGGCGTCAGTGCGTACAGCTGCGCCGCGAGGGCGCCAAGACCTATGATACCCACGTGCTTGCCCGAGATTTTCTGGAGGACCGGCGGGTTGCGGGAGAGCCTGTCGGATGCGTTTGCCGACACGGTCAGCCTCCTCCTCCGACCGGCAGATAGATAAAGAGGCGGTCTCCGTCCTTCAGCATCCTTTCCTGTAGTGAACGCTCGTTGTTCACAATGGGAACGATGTATTTGCGATACGGGCTGGTCAGCCCGAGACTGTCGAGAATACCGGCCGCCGAGATTCCGTCGGGGAATTCCAGGACGGATCCCGATTTGACGCCTTCCACCTTCAAAAAGCCGATATATTCAACCGTAATCTTCACTATAAGCCTCAGGAGGTTACCACTTGTTCTTTACGTCTTCGGCCAAGCCGAGCATTCTGTCCACCTTCAGCACACTGCCATCGTCGAGGATAAGCCGTCCCGAATAATACCCGAAAAGCTGGTTCTGGATCGACGACACGGCGAGCAGTGTTATGTCGCTGTGGCGATTCAAGACAGGCTCGAAAACCATTTCGAAGCGGCCGTCGCTGCTGGTGATCTTCCAGGGAGTCATGTAGTCGTTCGGGTCGATGTGGAATTCGATTTCCTCGAGCTTATGGGCCCTGCCCTTGTAAAACACCATGTTTTCGGATGCAGGCGTTCTGTCCGTAAACCCATACCCGATATTCCAACCCAAGGGAGCGCCTTCGTACAGCCCGGAAGCCGAGCCCCAGTACCAGCGGTTCCGGTAGAGCCAGTATCCCCGGCCCCAATCCATCACACCGAACGAATCCTCAGGTTCAAAGGGATAGTGTTCTTCCCCGATCGTGACTTCGCCGCGCGCGGGCATGCAGTTTATTTTCTGGTTGTAGTAGAAGGCACGCCTGTTTTCTTTCCAGGAGGTGGCGATGTTCATGCTGTCCGCATCCGGGTCCTGCTCGAGCACAAGATCGCAGTGCAACCCTTTCCCGTCGCCGAAGGAAGGACAGTCAGCGACGATGCGGCGCTGGCTTTTACCGAGGATATAGGAGATGCTCAATTTTTTGTCTTTGTAGTGCAGATCGCCCTGCGAAGAAGAGGACGAAAGGCCGGTTTTTCCTCTAGGAAGCAACTTGAGGCTGTCGACGGGCACGAAGCTGCGCTTCACAAAATCGAGCCAGACAAAGCTGGTCAGTCCCGTATATCCGAGATCCGACACCGTGAATGCAATGCCGTATCCTCGCTTTTGCGATAGCACGCAGTAGTAATCCCATTCCTTGATCCGGTACCAGGGAGCTTTGATGCGCGACCGGTCATAGCGCCACAGCGGCCGCCGCGCCCAACCCTCTTCGGTGATGTGCCCCTGGTCGTCCAAAAGCTCGATCGGCGAAATAATTTCATGTTGGTTCATAGCTTTTATGATAGCGCAGATAGAATCTAAGTCAATGTAGGAAAAGGACGATCATCAAATGCCGTGGGATACTGTATGAAAAATGCCATTCTTTTCTCCGCCGGCACCCATTTCGTCGTCGAAGAGCCCTGCTTTGGCCTTCGGCTCGATTCGCTCTCCCGGCGCAAAGGCGTGGATGAGGCCGTACTCGCCGTCGTACCCCGGCTTTATGGAGACCTGACCCGAACGCATGCGGCCGATAGCCATGGCCAGAAGCTCGCCTGAGACTCCGTACGTCTCCATCGACTCGATTTCGGATTCGCTTCGGTCCAGAAGAAGCGAAAATTCGCAGCCGGCTCGTTCCACGAGGCTTCTATAGACAGTGGCGACCTTCTTCGACCCGATCCCTGTGCCGAGGAGCTCGGCGAGCAGTTCGGGCAAGGGGATGAGGGATCTGTAGGGCCTGCGGTTGGTGCCCTCGTAATCCAGAGGGCAGGGCTGTGTTTCGTCCACGGGCCGGTCGGCCAGCTCCACAACGCGGCGCATGACTCCCGGGGTGAGCGGCTTACCGCAGACGGGGCAGAGTCCCTTGAGCGCCAGGCTCTCGGAGGGGGACAGCACTACGCCGCACGCGCGGTGGCCGTCGTAGTGGTATTTTCCCTCTTGGGGGAAGAATTCGATAGTCTCGGCGATGCTGCCTGCTGGACCGCCGCCGGAGAGCGCCTGTGCGAGGCCCGTAAAGGAATACTCCATCTCGAAGATCGTCGCCTCGCGGCCTAGTTTTTCCGGCGAGTGGGCATCCGAGTTCGATATGATCCCGAAACGGTCTAGGGAGCTCACCGCCCAGTTCATGGGAGGGTTCGAGGACAGGCCTGTCTCTATTGCGCCGATGCGTGGAGACAGGTCGCCGTAGCACTCTTCGATGGAATCGAAGCCTGATTTGGCGCCGAGGGCAGAGAACCAAGGTGTCCAGATGTGGGCCGGCACGAAGATGGAGCGCTCGTCGGCGTCCAGAAGCACAGCAAAGAGATCGCGCGAGTCCACGCCGAGTATGGGCCTTCCATCGGAGGAGATGTTGCCTATCCGCTCAAGTCTGGTCTGGAAGGCGGCCGCGGCGGCGAAGTCCGGAAGAATCACAACATGGTGGACCTTGCGCGTCCTACCGTCCCGACTATAGATCGTACTTATCTCGCCTGTGAGGACGAAGCGCACAGGCCTGTCACCCGGAGGTGCCGGCAGGCCCTCAGCCAGGGCTTTGCCCGAATCGAACTCGTGCTGTAGCTCCGGCTTAAGGCGAAAGAAGCCCCCCTCAACCGGCTCGAGCTGTTCTCTAAGCTCCGCGAGCCAGGCCGGATGCGTGCAGTCGCCCGTGCCGACGAGGTCGATTCCTTTAATGCGCGCCCAGCGTTCAAGATACGGCAGCGTGAGTTTGGGACTCGTGGCGCGCGAGTAGTGCGAGTGGATGTGGAGGTCGGCGATGATTCGCATTGTCTGAAGTCGCCTCGCTTCTATTATCCGAGCGACCTGGTAAGGTAATTGCCGTAGTCTTTGGTGTGGGGCTCGTAACTGTCTTCGAAGAGGGGGCTCGAGATGAGAAAGTCGGTGGTAGAGATGAGGGCAATGCGTTTTATACTCTCCATAGTTTTCTCCGTACTTGTACTATAGTCCAGGCTGGAAATTTTTGAAACCATGGGATCGGTCGGGCGATTCGTCGGGCTCGGGCTCGCTCCGAGCGCCTTGTTGGGTGCCCTGCCGGCGGGCGTTGACATGCCGGCCAGCTCCACTCTCATGTTAGGTTGTCTTGTAGAGTCTGTGCACGCTGCGCCCGAGTCGGCATTTTCTCTGTTTTTTCTTCACGGTAAGAGTTCCTGAGACAGCCTGAGGTTGGCGAAAATGGCATCTCTCTGGCCGGGCACGACGCCTGCCGCGTCGGCGAACTCCGGCCAGCGGACGACAGTATCGTGGACCTCGCGGGCTATATCCTCTGCCCTTCCCCGCTTGAGACCCGCAACACCGGCGGCCGCCTTGAGGTCGTTCCAGGCAAAGCCATCGCGGCGGCCATTCACCGTCATCTGATGCGTGCCTGTCCATACGCCGGAAGGCCTGTAGCTGAAGGTGAGGTCGTAGGCTGGTGCGAGCCTCCATCGTCCGCTCCGGTCCATCAGAAACGAGATGTTCTTGACATGATCATCCTGGTTGCGGGCCATGATGTTGAACACCATTCGCCGGAAAAGCTGCTCTATGTCGTCCATTGCCGCTCCCAGTGCCCGTATCGTGGCGAAAGCCTGCTCGTAGCTATAGGCGCCCGCCGCATTGTAGTCGAAGTGTGCAAGCGCGCCGAGACTCTGCATGTGGATTTTTTGACCATCTGCGGTTCTGTCGAAGCGCCGCGTCATGAAGTGCCTGCGGCCGTGCTCTTCGAGAAGCCGGCATTCGGTCATGACGATACCCGCCGCCCGCGCCATAAGGTGGTACGCGTACTCTACGGTGCAGAAGCCCTTGGGATCGTCCAGCTCCCTATCCCGGTTGGACGAGACTCCATCGAATTTGATGAGCCAGTGCTCGAATCCGGGTGGAGCATCGAGCTGGCCCGAGCGCACTTCGTTCGTCCGCGGGTTCCACGCGATGACCGCCTTGGCCCGCGCACCGCCGGCCGAAGTCCCCACGCGCAGAATCTGGAGCAGGGCTTTGTCGGTTTCTCTGCTGCTTTTGGTGTCCTTATCCAAGACCTCGGCGCGGCCGGCGTTGCTGTCGGTGTTGCCGGAGAGCAAGACACGCAACTCCTCCCTTTCCTGTAAGACCTGCGAAGCGAGCCTCACGAGGTTTTCCACTTCGATCCGCTGTGTCTGCCTTGCCTCGGGCCCTGTGGAAGGCACGAATTCCAGAGCGCCCATGCCCCGTTTCCCGGTGTAGCAGAGCCGTTCCACCGCATTGAAAGAATCGGGTCTTCTCCCCTGCCTCGCAAGCCATACGTCGATCAGCGCGTTGCCGAACCGGTCGGGCAGAGAATCGGCCAGCAGCCCCGGCAGACCGTGGAAGGTGCCGCGAGGGAGCGCGGGGAACCGGTACACACGGCTGGACAAAGGCATGACGAGCGGCGAGAGTTCGATGCCGCTCCGCAGAAACTCGCTGCTGTACTGAAAATCGGCGACATCCTCGCCATCCTGCAGAGACACTGCGCCTATTCTGGTGCCCCAGAGCCGGACTTCAGCGAGGGAACTCATCTCTCGTCACCCCAGTGCCAGGATGTGGGATTCGGGCCAGATACGCCGGACCTCCGAGATGAGCGGGTAGAAACGCGCCGCCGAACCTTCCCTCGCCGCTCGAGCATCTCCATTGGGCTTGGTCCTTCTTCAGGCCCTATCGCATCGAAGGCATCAAGGAGGTCAAGAACACGCAGGACCCTTATCAGACTGATCAGCTGGACCGATTTGCCTGTCTCTATGCGCTCTACTGTGCGTTTACCCACGGCCGCGCGATCAGCCAGCTCTGCCTGAGTGAGGAGTGCGGCAATGCGCGCACGCGCAAGGCGCTTTCCAAGCTCTTCCAGTACCGCCGAGTCTGTCAGTGTATTGTTCAGTTTCATGGCCACACCTCAAAAACATTCTAATTCGTATTATAATGCGAATTGAGATATTATTGAAGTATTTATCGCCAATTGTTGCGATTTATTGGTAACCTTGTGATTAGATTAAGTATTAAATTATTCGCATTATATGACGAATATAACGATAAAATGCCTATTTCTCGTCAAAACTGGCGAAAAATGACAGAACGGCTGATTTGCGTCAGTGATTTACGCCAGATCGTGTAGGCCTTCCGCGCCGGCGTTTGCGCTTTCTTATTTAAGATTCTCTTCTGTATAAAGAATGAGTTCGACCAGGCGTTCCAGAATTTCTTCTTTTGTCGCCTCCGGAAAATTGGCAAGCACGAGTTCCTTGGCGAACAGGCGGGTTATATAGCGAAGTTTCGTCATAGGCTGGCGCGATGCGTAGATAAAATCCGCGTGGGCATTGTTGATAAAGATGACCGATCGGTCTACATCATATTTGGAGCGCCATAGCTGGCCAGGCGCTTTCTGGTAGCTGTAGCCGGGAAGCCCCCGTCGCATTGTTCCTTCCGTTCCCATGGGCCGCCTGACAAGATTCGCCGTGACCGTCACAAGGGCACTTGCCGTCACAACTGTTTCCCCCTGGATCGCCCTCACTTCGATCGTGGCGACACAGGGTTCCTCCGGCGCCGTGTATTCGGCATATACCGAGTCGACGCCTTCAAGCGAACCGCCACCTTCAACAATATGCCACACGAAGGAGATATCGCCCTCAACCAAGCGCCCCGAGCGGTCCCGTGCCACGGCCTTGAGCTTTTTTCGTTCTCCGACACTGATCACCGAGGAAGCCGGGAAGATAGTGACTTTGTAGAGCGGCCCGGCATACTCAAAAAATTCTTTTTGCAACTTCTTTTTCTCAAGAGGTTCGGGGATGTATTCGCCCAATGAAGCATCCATCTCGGAACTTCCGGTGGGCTCTTCGCTTGATTCGGAAGGCGTCTGCTCCTCTACGTTGCCGGAGTCTGCGGCGTCTACCTCCATACCGTCCACTCCTCTGGGCCTGGCTTTGTCACTTCTCCTTGCATCGCTGGTCCTGGCCGCGAGCCAGCTGTAATCCTCGGTCGGCAGTTGAAGAAAGGCTTCGCGGAAGGCGCGCGTTACACGATGCAACACTTGTCTGCTCGCCTCTTCTTCTTCCGCACGCCGCTGTTCTTCAAGGAGTCCGTTCAGCGCTTCTTCGATGGGAGCGATGGCGACGCAAAAGGAATGAAAGGCCTCGTCTTGGACGACACCGTCTCGTGTCCCCGGCGTGAGCTGAAGAAACGGCACGTCGATGAGCCCTTCGATCTGCCGTGTGTTCCATGGTGGATGCGAGAAGCAGTCGAGACGGGATATGTCGGGAAGTACGCGCGTGCCTCGTTTCTGCAAGCTGATCATCGCATCCTGCTGCGATTCGGCCATATAGAGTTCTAGGTAGATTTCGCCGAAAGGGCAGCGCACTTCGGGAAGCTGATGGAGAAGCCTCCCCTTGAATTTGCGGGGCTCGACCACGAGTTCCCGCCGCGAAGTATGATCGATGATGCTGATTCGTACGCCACTCTTCGTGATGCGGTCGCGCAGCTCGGAGGCGAGAAAGTTCTGTATCTTATCGCCGGAAAGAGAGCGCACGCCTGGAAGGATAGGACGAATGGTGAGCTCTGTTCCCTGTCGTCCGAAAAGCGTCCCTGTTTCGCGTATCGCGTAGGAAGGGTTGCCTTTCACGAGCCGCATGCTCCGCACGACACCGTCTTCTCCTGTCGAGGTGAGGGTACAGGTTTCTCCCACGGTCCAGAACGAAAGAAGGCCAATTCCGAATTCTCCCTGAATATCGGTGTTCCCTTTGCGCCTGAGTTCCCGTTTTATGGAATCGCCGATATGTGTCGCCACGTAGTGAAAATCCTTTATACCGCAGCCGTCGTCGATGACTTTTATGTAGTGCTCGTTGTTCTGTTTGCCGCGGATGATGGTGACATTCTTTGCGCCGGCGTCGATGGAGTTCTCCACGAACTCCGCGATGGCCTTGAGTGGGTTGTTCTGCGAGAGTGCGATGATACTGATGACATTCCAGTGGTCGCCGATTTTCAACGTACCGGATTTGACATCGTTTTTCGTGGGCATGTTGTAAAGGATACTTCGATGGCGGCTCGAGTACAAGAGTACGCATTGCCCTATAAGGAAAATGTGCGCTGTGCAGTAGGGCGTGCGTGGTGAGGTGCGCTATGCGGAGGAGTGCGCAGCGCGGTGTTGTACGGCGGCGTGGCGAAAAAGTTCTTGCTCGGCCCGAGGGGCCGTGATATAGTCGATTCAATCGTTTTTCAGCCCTTTTCTCAAGGAGGAAATCAATGAAACGTAGCGTGTGTGTGATACTTGCGCTTTGTGTCGTTCTTGGGTCGGTGTATGCGGCACCCAAAAGCACGATAAAAATCGCCATGATCGTGGAGTCGACAGTGGACGACAAAGGCTGGTGCCAGTCGATGCACGATGCCATCATGGCGGTACAGAAGAAATACGGTTCTTCCCTCGTGGAATACAGCTACAGTGAAAAGATGAAGCCCGTGGACGCCGGTTCTGCGGCTCGCCAGTATGTCGCAAAAGGGTACGATATCATCATCGGGCATGGAGCTCAGTACAAGAATCTTATACTCGAGATGGCCGAGGACTTTCCCAAAACCACCTTCGCCTTCGGCACCTCGGGTGAAATCGGACCAAAGAATGTGTTCACGTATATGCCGGAGAGCGAGGAGACCGGCTACATCAACGGCGTCATCGCGGGTCTTGTGACGAAGACGAATATCATCGGCCTTGTGGGCCCAGTCGATGGCGGCGATGCCGCTCGTTACAATCGCGGTTTTATTTTGGGCGTCCGGTCGGTGAACCCCAAGGCTCAGGTACAAGTCGCCTATACCGGAAGTTTTGGTGATTATGTCAAAGCCGCTGAGCTTGCGCATACGCAGATAAAATCGGGTGCCGATGTCCTTACCGGCTCGGCGCAGCAAGCGCTCGGGGCCTTGCGGGCAGTGGCCGAATACAGGGACAAGCCGGTCTGGTGGGTCGGTCAGGACACCGCCCAGCTGGGTATTCCCGAAAGCTACAAGGTGATTGCTGCGGCGAGCTATGCGTACGAGGCGGTCGTGGAGAGCCTCATCGACAAGAGACAGGCAGGCATCCTCGGCGGCGAATGCATCCCCCTTAATTTCGCCAATAATGGCTTCGTCTATCAGTTCAACGACAAGGTGGGACCCGTCCTTACCTCCGATGTCCGCAAGGCCGCCGAAAAAGCCAAGGCCGATATTTCTTCCGGCAAGCTCACCATCGATTGGCAGAGTGTAAAATAAGATTCATGGCTCCGACGCATGAAAAGATCAGGGAACTGAGGGTTGAAGGGATAACTAAGCGTTTCCCCGGTATTGTGGCCTGTAATTCCATAGATCTTACCATAGGCGAAAATGAGATACTGGCGCTCGTGGGAGAAAACGGCGCGGGCAAGACCACGCTCATGAATATCCTCATGGGACTGTATCAGCCCGATGAGGGGAAGATTTTCATCAACGGCCGGCCGGTGCAGTTTAAAGGCCCGGCAGACGCCTTTGCCGCGGGCATTGGGATGGTCCATCAGCATTTCATGCTCGTGCCGAACATGACCGTCGCGGAAAACATCGCGCTCGGTCTCAAGGAGAGTCATAGATATTTTCGGCTCGATCTTCCCGGCGTCAAAAAGCGCATCGCAGAAATTTCCGAGCGTTACAAGCTTCCTGTTCAGCCCGATGCCTATGTCTGGCAGCTTTCGGTCGGCGAGCAGCAGCGCGTCGAGCTCATAAAGACTCTTTGCTTCGGTGCGCGTTTTCTCATTCTCGATGAACCGACAAGTGCCCTCACACCCCAGGAAACGGATGAACTCATCGCTCTCCTGAAGCGGATGGCTTCGGACATGTCGATTATTTTTATCAGTCACAAACTCGCGGAGGTCACGGCGCTTTCGGACAAGGTGGCGATCCTGCGCCAGGGCAGCATTGTGTTCAAGGGGACGACGGCAGGTCAGACGGCGGCCGGCCTGGCCGCCCTGATGACGGGACACGAGGTTGTTCTTCCGAGGAATGCGTGCATCGACGGCTACGGCAATGACTGTCTCGTGGTGCAGGACCTCTATGTGAAGTCCGACCGAGGGTTTTTTGCGCTCGATGGTGTAGGGTTCTCGGTCCGTTCGGGCGAAATTCTCGGTCTGGCGGGAGTCTCCGGCAATGGTCAGAAGGAACTCGCCGATGCGCTTGCGGGCCTGCGCAGGGTCGAGAAGGGCAGAATATCGCTCATGGGCGTGGATTTGACCAATCGTAGCCCCCGCGAGATCATCGATGCGGGCCTCGGATATATCCCAGAAGACCGGATCAACGAAGGTATCGTGCCCTCCTTCTCAATCAAGGAAAATTTAATTCTGAAGGATGTCGCCTCTCCGAAGTTCTCGCGCGGCGCCTTTATAAAATCCAGGGAAGAGGCACAAAATGCCGCCTTACTTCAGCAACAGTTCGATATACGCTGTTCATCCCTGAACAGTATGACAGGTGCTCTTTCGGGCGGGAACATTCAGAAGGTGATTCTGGCACGAGAGCTTGCCAGGGAACCGAAGGCCTTGATTGCGGTTTATCCGACTCGCGGCCTCGATATGGGAGCCGAAGAGTTCATCCATACGCGCCTTCTCGAGCTGCGTGCGAAGGGTGTGGCGATTTTTCTCATCTCGGAAGAACTCGACGAGCTCATGAACCTCTGTGACCGGATTGCCGTCATCTTTAAGGGTAAGATACTCGATATCTTGACGAGGCGCGAGGCGACGCGGCCCACGCTCGGCCTTCTGATGGCGGGCATACGGCAGGGGGCAGAGAAAGCGGCAGTGGAGGGGTAAACGTCGTGATAGAGCCAAGACCCGGAGCGAAGGTATGAAAACATCGACGCGAGTGGCGTACGTCTCTCTGGTATCGTGTGTTGCAGCGCTTGCGGCTGTGGGAATCGGCGCTATAGTCCTCGTCATCCTTGGGGCAGATGTAGTACAGACGTATAAGGTCATCCTGACCGAGCCGCTGAAGGACCTCTTTGGCATTACCGAGGTCCTCGTAAGAGCGGTGCCTCTTATACTCGTGGCGCTCGGAATCGCAATATCGTTTCGTGCAGGTATTTTGAACATCGGCGCCGAAGGCCAGATTCAGATGGGAATCGTTTCGGCAACTGCAGTGGCTCTGGCGTTGCCTAATGTGCCCAAGGCCATTCTTGTGCCCCTGGTTCTTTTGTCAGGTGCTGCAGGCGGAGCGCTGTGGGCTTCGATCGCGGGGTATCTCAGGGCAAAGCTCGGCGTCAACGAAATTCTGTCTACCGTGATGCTCAACTATATCGCTGTGCAGATCTACGGTTATCTTCTTCGAGGGCCGATGATCGATCCTGCAGAACTGCAGACAGGTTCGGGCACGCCACAGTCGATGCGGCTTCCGAGGAGCGCGTGGATCGACAGAATCATACCCGGGACCAGGCTACATTGGGGAATCGTGCTGGCCGTTGTGCTGGCGATTTTAGTCTATATCTTCCTGTGGCGCACGACCTCGGGCTTCAAGCTGCGGGCGGCCGGCGCCAGTGCAAAAGCCGCGCGCTATGCAGGCATCAATGTTGAGTCCTCTCTTTTATTCGCCATGGTTCTGGCGGGCGCCTTCGCCGGTCTGGCGGGGGCGGTCGAAGTGACGGCCGTTCACCGTAGGGCTATAGAGGGCATTTCGTCCGGCTATGGTTTTTCCGGCATCGTTGTGGCCCTTTTCGGAGGTCTTCATCCTGGAGGAATCATCCCTGCAGCCGCGTTCTTCGGTGTTCTGCTCGTCGGTACCGACATGACGCAGCGTATTCTATCGATTCCGGCCAACATGGTGTCTGTCCTTCAGGGCGCGGTCATATTGAGCATCATTTCGGCGAAGATGCTCATCAACGATCCCTATGCCATGGAAAAGTTCGAGCGCCGATTTTTGCACTTCAAAGGCCAGCCTGTCGGACAGCGCGCAGAAGATGAAGAAAGCAGGAAAAACGAGGCGAAGCGATGACACCCCTCAATATTGTGCTCAACATTCTCTCTATCGGCATTCCTTTCTCGGTATCGCTTCTTTTAGCATCGCTGGGCGAAATGTTTAACCAAAGAGCCGGCATCTTCAATCTCGGATGCGAAGGTATCATGTCGATGGGCGCCTTTTTGGGCTTTATATGTGCGTACTATTTTCAGAACACCGCTCTGGCGCCCTATGTAAACCTGCTAGGAATACTTGCAGCCGGCGTAGCTGGGGCTCTCCTCGGCCTATTGTTTGCGCTCGTCACGGTCACCTTTCATGCCCCGCAGGGGATTGCAGGGATAGGCCTGCAGATGCTCGGCATAGGCACGGCGGGCACACTTTTCAGACACTTTGTCGGCGGGGTGACTGGAATTCCCGGTCTTCCCAGCTATCCGATTCCCCTTCTGTCGAAGATTCCATTCATTGGCCCAGTATTTTTCAATATGAACATGCTGGCCTATCTCGCCTTTCTTCTTGTTCCCTTGAGCCACTATATTCTCTTCAAAACCCCCTGGGGGCTCAAGGTGCGGGCGGTGGGCACGTCTCCCCGCTCGGCCGACACCATGGCCATAAACGTACAGCGCACGAGATACCAGGCGCTCGCGGTGGGTGGCTTGTTCGCCGGCATTGCGGGGGCGTATCTTTCCCTTGGCCAGGCCAAAATGTTTGCCGACGATATCGTCGCGGGGCGTGGTTTCATCGCGGTTGCCCTCGTGTACTTCGGCGGTTGGTCGCCCTACCGGATTCTCGGAGGAAGTCTTTTGTTCAGCATAGCGCAATCGCTACAGCTCTCGATTCAGGTGTTGGGGATCAACTTCCCCTACGAATTTGCGGTTATGTTTCCCTATGTGCTGGTGATTGTCGTTCTGGCGTTTACGCGGAGCGCCGCCGTCAAGGGGCCTGCCGCTCTGGGACAACCCTACGATCGTGAAAAACGAATATAAGCCGAGGATCTTTCAAAACTCGGCCGAGTTTTGAAATTGGCTAAGCCTTGTCGGTTTGTCGGTCCTTCTGCCGACGGTATAATAGTCTCATAATAAAGAAGGTAGTCCATGCGCGTGCTTTTCATCGGAGGAACCGGCAACATCTCGGCGGCCTGTACGGCCGAGGCGTTGCGAAAAGGTTTCGAAGTGTTTCATCTGAACAGAGGGAATAGACCGGAGCGGGAGAGACCTGAGGTGAAAGTCCTCAAGGCCGATATCAGGGACACCAATGCTGTCAGGGCGACGCTGGAGGGCCTGCGCTTCGATAGTGTCGTCCAGTTTTTGGCATTCAGACCGGAGCACGTCGAGGCCGACATCAGCCTTTTCGGCAACATCACGGATCAGTATGTGTTCATAAGCACCTGTTCGGCATACCAGAAACCTGCCCTTAGCCCTGTGATCACCGAAGAGACTCCGCTCGAAAATCCCTTCTGGGAGTATTCGAGGCTAAAGATCGCCTGCGAAAGAGTACTGACCCACGGAGCAGGTACGCGGTCTTTCCCTTATACCATCGTTCGGCCCTCCCATACCTATGACGATGGATGGATACCGGGCTGTTTCGGTTCGGCGACTTATGGGCTGGCCTGGCGCATGCTCCATGGAATGGAAGTCGTTGTTCCGGGCGATGGCCAGTCCCTCTGGACACTCACCCATGCCTCCGACTTCGCGATAGGCCTCGTCGGACTTCTGGGCAACCCTGCCACGCTCGGCGAAGCCTTTCACATCACGTCGGACGAACACCTCACCTGGGACGCAATTCACGCGATCCTCGGCGAGGCGCTCGGCGTTCACCCACAGATTGTGCATATCCCCTCGGATTATATCGCAAGGATCAATCCCGAGCGGGGCGCGGGCCTTCTCGGCGACAAGGCTGTCAGCGTACTATTCGACAATTCGAAGATCCGGCGTTTCGTGCCGGAATTCATGCCACATGTGTCGTTCAGAGAGGGCATACGCCGTTCGCTCGCATGGTATGATGCGCATCCGGAGCTGAAGAAGCCAGATCCAACCATGAACGAGGAGATGGACACCATTCTCGGCTATTGGAAGAGAGGGCTTGCTTTGATTTAAAGTTTAGTGCTCTCGATCTTGCACAAGCTCGAGAGCACTAATGAGAGGACTGCTCTTTTACCTTGTAATTGTCGGTTGCTTGCACCAATTGCAATTTCTGTGCCGCAATTTTATCTCTTGCAAAGAGCGCCGCGCCGACCAACGCCGTGAACGGAGCTATGAAAAGAAGGCCAAAAGTGCCGATCATCGTGTGGAAAATCTCGCTCGATACATACGAGATATTGAAGAAATTCGCCATGGGAACGCCCTGGGCCATGAAGACCATGAGGAGGCTGGTGTAGCTACCGGTGTATGCGAGGATGAGCGTCGTGAACATGGTGCTTGTGACCTTCCTGCTCACCGATAGCCCCGAGAGGGCGAGGGCCTTAAAAGAAAGGTTGGGTCTCTTGATGTGGACCTCCTCGAGTGCGGCGGAGATGTCGATAGCGAGGTCCATCAGTGCGCCGGAGGAGGCCAAAATAGTCCCCGCGAGGAATAGTTGGGTGATGTCGAGGTGTTCATAACCACCGAATCTGAGGGTTTCGGAGAAGATACGCACCGATCCGTTCAGTTTGTAGGGGCCAGAGACCAGCAGGGCCAACATGGCGCTCGTGGCTATTCCCAAGAGGCTGCCGAGGAAGGCGGCGAGCCCTGTCTTCGTAAAACCGGCAACAAGGAAGATGATGACTACCGTAAGTATCGTTACGGTGCTCAGGCTGGCGACGATGGGAGAAGTCCCTGCGAGGAGGGCGGGGATGAAGAGCTTCCATATGGCGATGGCCGAAAAGGCGAAGGATACACCGCTTTTCAGCCCCGTCCATCCACCGAAGAGAAGGAGAAGTAGGAAAAACACGGCGATCAGGCTGAATTCCAAGTCCAGGCGATAGTAGTCGGTGAGGGTGACAGCAACCGGATGCTTTCCGTCTTCGGACAGATCGATGACCGCAAGGGCGCGGTCGCCCGGCCTGTACATTTTGTCTAGTTCTGGCTTTCCATAGAGAATGTTGACAGCCTCGAATTCCTGGCCTGAGAATTCTCCTCCTAGAACGCGGACGATGGCGGTCTGCTCGCCCTGCATGACGACGCCGTAATTGTGTACTTCATTGTCGCGAGTGCTGAGCACGAGGACCTTCACGCGCAATGCCTTGTCGCTCTTTTTCTCATACCCTGTGGGTAAAAGCGCTAGGATTATGGTAAGGCCTAGGATGACAATGGTGAAGACGACATCTATCCGCCGTGGTCTTCCCCAGATGGAGCGAAAATAGTCGAACATCGTGCGCAACGGTTTCATGATTTCCTCCTTATAAAAGTGCCCGGAGCAACGCACCCCGGGCACTTCACATTTCATCCCTATTGGGATGGCGTTTTTATCGAAGGCTCTTTACGCTCGATTCCATAGTTGCTCGAATCATTTTGATGCTACGGTCGCGGCGGGAACTTTTATTCCCATGGTCGACGCCATCTTGTAGAACAAGTCAGTGTTGTCGTAATAGCCGTCAAAGAGGTTTTGGTTGACGCCGAGAGCATACACCGGAACAGGCACACCGGTGTGAGCGTATGATGTCCACCCAATGCCCGCAGCCTGATTGGCGAGGTGGGTGAGGGTGACGGTGAGAGGCTCGTAGCCGCCGTAGAGCTGATAGACATTCTCCTGTGGCGCTCGCTCTATTTCACCCTTCATCGAGCGGATAAAGGACCTCTGGAGCATTTCTTTGGAAGGATCGTCCAACTTCTCGTAGTCGATGCCGAAGAAGTTTTCGATCGTGGGCAGAAGGTCGCTGAGCTTGGCTGTTGCCAGGGTGTGCTGCTTTTTGTAGGGCGCAAGGACCTTGTCGTTGAAGGCTATATACGAGCCCTCCTGGAGGGATACCTTCTCGAAAAAGGTGGAGTACTGAGTCCCTGCAAATCCAATGCTCATGCCGCCCGTCTCGTGGTCGCCCGTTACGATGATGAGGGTTTCCGTTGGATGCTTTTTCTGAAATTCCACAGCCCGCATGATTGCCCTGTCGAAGGCGAGCGTGTCATGGATCGACGCAGCCGCGTCGTTGGCGTGGCAAGCCCAGTCAACCTTGCCGCTTTCGATGGCAAAGAAGAAACCCTTGGGATTGTCGAGGAGTTGGATTCCTTTCGACACATAGTCGACCAGGGAAAGATCCCTGGAATCGCGGTCGATTTCGTAGGGCATAGCCATGGAATCCTGAAGTGTAGGATTGATTGCGAGAACCTTGCCCGCCGAAGGGGTGAGGGCTCTAAAGGCATCGACGCTGTTCACAAAAGTGTAGCCGTTCTTCTTGGCGAGATCGATGATGTCTGGCTGGTCGCCATTCTTACCCTTGGGCTGGAGGAACCCACCGCCGGCAAAATAATCGAAGCCCGAGGCGACGAGCTGCAGACCGATGTCGTAGTAGTTATTTCGAGAAGGGACCTTGGCATAGTAGCCTGCCGGAGTCGCATGATCGAGGGAAACAGTCGTCACGACGCCGACCTTCATCCCCTGTTCCTTGGCGTACTCGGCGATGGTCTTGAACTTCTTCGTTTTGCCGGGATCCATGTTGATGACTCCGCTCAGCGTTTTATTGCCCGTTGCGATGGCGGTTATTGCGGAGGCCGAGTCGGTGATGATAGAGCTGGAGTCGTACGTGGTGGCGATTCCCTGAGCAGGAAATTGGGTGAAGCCGAGTTTGCTGAAGCCATGTTCTTTGCCGGCAAGCGATTTGGCATAAATTTCGGCCGCACTCACCTGGGCGAGAGCCATACCGTCACCGATGAACAGAAAGACATACTTGGCTTGGGCACCTTGACCAAAGGCAGTACCGATGCTCAGCAAAAGAGCCATTATCAATGTCATACATCTGGCACGAATTCTCATATGCTCCTCCTTAAGATTATTAGGATGAGCATATGATGACCGCTCAGCGTAAAAGAGATGTTAAAAACGAGAGAAAATTTTATTATTTCGAAGCGGCGGACGATGCGGTTTGGGGCTCTTCTGGGTTCGAGGCTTTGGCTGTACCTGTCTCGCCGGCAGCCATGGTGGCGGTGACCGTCGAGTCTGCATCGGGCGCTGCAGTGGATGGAACACCTGCTTCGCCAACCTTGGCGGAAGAAGCCTTTTCCTGCCCTTCCTCAAGAGCTGCTGCGGCCTCAATGTCCTTCACCAACTGGTCCTTTGTGGCGGTAATCTCGGCATAGGCCTTCTTCACCTGCGCGTAGAGCTTTCCGAGCCTTCTGAACAGCTTGGGTAGATCGCGGGGCTGAATGAAGATGATGGCGACACAGAGAATGACGGCGAGCTCCGACCATCCGATACCGAACATCAGTCTTCCCCCCATTTGAATATCTTCGCCGCAAGAATCGCAAGAAAGTAGAGCCCGACGAGCGGAGCCGCAATGGCGAGCTGGCTCACCGGGTCCACGGAAGGGGTGATGACGGCAGCGAGAACGACGATGCCCACGATCACGAAGCGGCTCGCCTTGAACACATCCTTTCGCTTAAGAACGTTCAGGGCCAGTAGAATTTCGAGCACAAGGGGCGCCTGAAAAGTTATGATCGCCCACAAAAGGAAGGAGAGGACATAGCTAATGCTCTGCTGATAGTTGAGCAGGAGCCCCACACGATTCGGAATGAAGACGGGGTTGGTGAGAAAGCGGATCGAGAACGGAATGATCCTAAAATAGGCGAGGTATGCGCCGAATGCAGCGAGGAAGAAGCTGATCAGAAGTCCGGCGACAATGGTTTTGTGGTATTTCTGGTCGATTCCGGGGAACACGAACTGCACGATGTTGATTACATGGACGGGAAGCGAAAAGATGAGGCCGAAAATCGCAGCTGTCTTCAGTTGAACCAAAAATCCTTCGACGATGGAATGTGTAAACAGCGTCGTGCCTAAGCCGCTCTCTATCGAATCGAACTGCACGATAAAGAGGGAGATCAGCTTCTCGTAGAAGACGAGGGCGACTATCGCGCAGACGACGAACGAGAGAAGCGAGACAAGAAAACGGTTCCTCAACTCCGTAATATGATCGAGGATAGTCATTTCCTTTGTGGGGTTTTGGTCTTTCTTCGCCATGTGCACTGATCAGGAGGGGTCTTTCTTGCTCTCTTCCGAAGAAGCACTGGTTTTCTTTTCGTCGCCTTTGCCGTCAAAACCCTCTTTGGCTCCCTTGTCGAATTCCTTTTTCGCCTGGCCGAGCGAGCGCGCAAATTTGGGTATTGCGCTCGCCCCGAAAAGGACCAAGATCACCAAGGCGATAATGAGTAGCTCATTTGTTCCTATCATAAGGATACCTCCTCTTATACTCTTCTGTCGACGCACATAATGTATTGCATCGACAACGATTGAGCAAGGATATGCAGAGTATGCAGGGTATACAGTCGAAACTTTTTCTATGCTATACCTTACGCATGTCCATCGTTTTTATCGCGCCGGACGATCGGATCGGAAGGACCGTCAGACAGCTTTCCTCGTCGAACGGAGAAAAAATAGTAGTCGAGCAGGGTCTTCTCGAGACCGCAATACCCATAGCGCGGAAATACTTGGATGAGGCCGAAGTGTTTGTGAGCCGGGGCGGCACTTAAATTTGGTCCCCCGGAACCGGCGAACCCCAGGGGGTTGTCGCGACCGAGGCTTCGGGCAACGCGGTCTCGATGGAAGCACCGTGGATAATTTTCTTTGATATTGATCGCATTCCATCCCAAGAAGGATCTGCGGGCAATTGTCGAATCGCTGGCGATTTCGGGGGGCATGGTGTTCCTCTTCTACATGCTGTTCGAAAAATTGCTCAATGTGATGCTGCCAGCTGGAATCCTGATTTGAAAAGATCGAACCACAACGAGCCAAGGCAAAGGAGTTTCGAGTATGCACGTTGATTTAAAATTCGGCGAGGGGAGACTTCCCTTCGATGTCGATGATTCGAAGATTATCGGTGTTATAATGCCCAATCCCAGACCACCGCTTGAAAATGCCATCGATGAGGTGCGCGCGTGCCTGGCCGCGCCCGAGGGTACGCCACCGCTCGAATCGATGCTGAAAGAACGTGCGCCGAAAAAACTCGTCATCGTCGTCAACGATATCACGCGGCCGACTTCCTACCCGATCTTGATGCCTCCGCTTATGGAAGTGATCGAAAAGGCGGGTGTGCCCGATACCAACGTGACGCTGATCACCGCAACGGGCATCCATGACCCGCATACACCCGAGCAGAATGAACTCGTCTACGGCGCGGATATCTGCGCGCGCTACCGCGTGGTTTCGCACAACGCGAACGACAAGGCCGGGCTTGTCTACAAAGGCAAACTCCCCTCCGGGTATGATTTCTGGCTCAACAAGATCGTCGACGAGGCAGATTTCCTTATAACGCTTGGTGTCGTAATGCCCCATTACTTTGCGGGCTTTTCGGGCGGGAGAAAGTCGATTCTACCTGGTGTTGCCGGAAAGCAAACTGTTGAAAAAAATCATGCTCGAATGGTCGAGCTTATGGACAATCTCCCGTCAATCAGGGAAAACCCTGTAAGTCTCGAAATGATCGACGCCGCTCGTCGAGTCGGGGTGGACTTTATTCTCAATGTTGTCGTCGATGATAATGAAAATGTCGTGAAAGTTTTTGCTGGGGATCTCGAGAAAGCATGGTACAAAGCTGTTGACGTCAGTGAGGCAATGTATATGATCCCAATTGCCAAGCAGGCGGATATCGTGGTTTCCGCAGCATCGGGGTTTCCGAGAGATATCAATCTATATCAGTCTCAAAAAGCCCTTGATCACGCGGATCGAGCAACGAAAAAGGGAGGTACAATCATACTTGTCGCTGAGTGCCGGGATGGGTATGGTGAGAAAGTTTTTGAGGATTTTATGAATCGAGGCTGGACACCCCAACAGATCATGGAAGAAATTAAGACTCATTTTGTTATGGGCGGGCACAAGGCGTATGGGTTCGCCAAAGTTGCAGCCGAGAAAAACATTATCATGGTGACATCTCTTTCTGAGAAGATTGTGGCGAGCTGTTTCGCAAAAAAAGCGGCGACGCTCCAGGAGGCGCTCGCGATGGCGCGCGCCCAGCAAGGCGCTGATGCGAGCATCATTATTATGCCAGAGGGCAGTGTCACGGCTCCTGTCGTGTCGTGATTTTGATTTGGAATGAATCGAAAAGACGGAATTTCTTTCAAGCAAGGCATTGCACTGTTCAACGGGCAGTCTGGGATTTTTCTGCATCATGAATGAGAAAGCGCATCTTCCAGAGCCTGTTCGCGTTGCAGCTCGCCAATCGACATTGCGCCGAGATATGCCGCTTTTGAGACAGAGATGAGATTTTCTGACAGCGCTCTGTGAAGGAGTTGTTTAAAACGCTGCGGCTCTTCCGGTACAGGGTAGGAAACAGGTTCAACTTTCCGCCAGCCTTTGGTGCTGATCATCATGCTGAATTGCTCGTATGCATAGTGACTTATGATGCCGCAGGATACGGCGCGGTGCATGATTGCCTGCATGGAGATGCCATATTGTTCTTTCAGCGAGGCAAGCTCGAACAATGAAATTTCGGAACGTTTGGTTCCGAGCTCGTGTTCGAGGACGTTTTTGGGTAACAAGAAGGCTCCGCCAAAGGAATGACAGAGTTTTTCCTTTTCAGATTCGCTCAAAGAGAGATTGAAGCTGAGGCAGAGGTGTGCCAGTTCATGGAGTGCCGTGAGGCGCTTCCTGTCGGCGGGCATGTTCGCGTTCAGTACGATAAAAGGGCTACCGTTGACAAGCCCTGAGAGCCCGTCGAAGGAGTCGTCTTCCGCGAATTTCATTACTTTTATGGCGTGTTCCTCAAGCAGGTCCACAACATGGGCGACCGGAGCAACCTCTCCCGCACCCCATGCCTGTCGTAAGTAAAAGGAAGCAGACTCGACATCCTCCTTGCATGATATAGTCCGGCTTTCGAATGGATTGCTGAATACTGGAGCATCAGGGTAAAACGATTCAAGCTCGATATACCGTTCAAGACTATCCTTCACCTTTGCAAGAAGTGAGTCCTTGCGTTTTTTGCTAAGCGAGGCTCTTTTCCTGAAATTGATGCCTTCAACTACAAGCCTGCTTTCCGAGAAAAAATAGTCCACTCCGACGCCGAGTGCTTCGGCAAGGGCGATGAGTACAGAACTGTCGGGCATCATGAGGCCATTTTAAAACTTGTTTTGTCTACCAAAATTTTAGTGTTTGGATAGACTTAAAGGCAAAAGATTTTTCAGGGTGCTCGCAACATAAAATCTGATGAGATCGGGGCCATCCGTGCAAATTGTCAGGAGCGTTGACAATTTGCAAAACAAAGGCATCGTACAAACATGAGAGTAAGACAAACGGAGGATATCGCTGCTTGATCTAATGAGTACTTCGTGGTCGGCTCACAGCGGTTAAGGATCTTCACCAGAGTCACCTAGTCGCTCGCAGGAAGCGGTTAGAGTGGCCACAGTTTTGAGCCGTGCCTTGACGGAAGCTTTTCTCCCCGTCATGAGAGTGCTTTCGGTAGGGCTTTCCACTGGCACCCGGTACGAAGGACATAGACAATTCCTTCGAATACCTGTTGCATCGGATTTGCTTCTCTTTTACGGATAGATTCTAAGCAGGGGTAGGAGCTATGGGGGAATGTGCAGGGGTTCTGCCATCTCACATGGAAATGGCGCTCTTTAAGCGCTTGTATGAATAAAGATTTAGATTGTAAGCGACCGACGGGAGTCGAACCCGCTTCACGAGCTTGGGAAGCTCGGGTAATACCGGTATACGACGGTCGCGTTCTAAAACTTCGTCGCTTCTCGCGACGTTTCCA
>DIXD01000061.1:0-2590 GCA_002435985.1 Spirochaetaceae bacterium UBA6089 | reverse complement strand
TTTGCCGGTCTGCGGGCGCTGGGGCTCTTTGCCGGCGTGTCGTCGCGGTACGACGGTCGCGTTCTAAAAGTTCGTCGCTTTTCGCGACGTTTCCACAAGGTAGCCCTCGTGCCGCTCCGACTTTTGCAGGTCTGCGGGCGCTGGGGCCTTTGCCGGCGCGTCGTCGCGGTACGACGGTCACGATAGACGCAATTTAGTATACTATTTACGCTCTCGAAGCGTCAAGCGAAGGAAGGTTGTGGAATTTCAATGCAGTCAGGAGACCTTTCGGAATACGTTACGCGGAAATAGGGGCGAGGTGCCGACAGATTGAAATTCATGCGATGAATCAGAGAAAGATGTACCGTCCGCCCTATCGTTGATCGGCGGTTACTGATTAGAACTTTTAACACCTAAAAGCTTCTTTATGTTCTCGATATGTCCTTGGTAAGCGTTTATTGCCGTTTGCAGATTTCCGGATACGAGGGCGTCCAGGAGCGCCCGGTGTTCTTCGAGAATTTTTGTCCAGTCCATATAGCGGCTCTGCGAGGCTTCTATCTCCTTAAGAAGGAAAGAGCGCAGAATATCGTAGAATTCGACGAAAAGAGTGTTGGACACGCCTTCGATAATACAGCGATGAAAATCATAATCGGCCTGAATGACGGCATTGGCGTCTTGATTCGCAATCGCCTTGCTCATCGTATTGAGCAAGGTATTGAGTTTGCCGACAAGGGCCATATTATCGTAAGGAGCATCGTGAAATCGTTGGGTGATCTGGAGGAAACTCCAGAGTTCAATTGCCGCTCGCAGATCGATCACCATCCTGATGTCGTCTTCTCCCAAAAGAAGAGCCCAGGTCAGAACTTCTCGGGAGATCGAAGAGCGAGAAGATACGAACGTGCCTTTCGCCGATTTGGATTCCAGAACTCCGAGATAGTTGAACACTTTGATCGTCTCTCGAATCGAGGATCTTCCCACACCGAGCTGTTCGGCGAGCTCTTTTTCTGTCGGAAGTTTATCTCCCGGCTTATAGGCGCCTGAAGCTATTAGTTCACGGATTTGGTCCATGGCTTGATTGACGATGGTTCTTTTTTGGATTGGGCTCAAGGCTCTCTCTGGATAGCTCATTTACTGATAATATTATTTTAAATTAAAACATATGTCAAGAAAATCATAATGTCTGACATTATGATTGACTGAGTAAAAAAATAGTATTATGCTGATTTCATTCAGGAGGTAGCTGAAATGTCGAAGGTGAAAGTCAGAGTAGCAGGTATGGCGTAATCGGGCAGCGTCTGGCGGACGGCGTGGCGCTGCAAAAAGATATGAAGTTGGTGGGCGTGGCCGATGTGGCGCCGACACTCTCCGTGCGTGCCCTGCGCGAAAAAGGCATGCCTTACAGATTCTTTCTCGCGGCTCCCGACAAGCGCGAGGAGCTGGAAGCAGCGGGCATTCCCATCTCCGGCACCCTCGAGGACCTCGTGCAGCAGGTCGACGTCATGCTCGATGCAACCAGTGCAGGCGTCGGGGCGAAAAACCGGGTGCTGTACGAGAAGTACGGAAAGAAGGGGGTCTTCCAGGGGGGAGAGAAGAACTCGGTGGCCGATGTGTTCTTCCATGGCTATGCGAACTACGAAAAAGGGCTTGGGGCACAGTTTCTGAAGCTGACGAGCTGCAACACGACGGGCCTTATCCGAGCGGTGGACTGCATCGACCGGAAAGTAGGATTAGAGAAAGTGGCGAACACGATCATCAGGCGAGTGGCGGATCCGGGGGACTATCACCGGGGCTTAACGAATGCCTTGCAGATCGACCGCGCGCCGAGCCATCAGGCCCTGGACCTTATGACCATCATGCCGCATGTGGAGGCAACAGGGATTTTGGTGCACACACCGGTGACGCATGGGCACATCATCACGGTGGTGGCGACGCCGAAGAAGTCGGTGAGCCCTGAGAACGTCATCGAGTTCTTCCGGGAGCATCCGAGAATCAGGGTCGTGTCGATTGCGGAAGGGTTTTTGGGGAACGCGAGCCTCTTTCGGTATGCACGCGACCTGGGCAACCCCAGGGGAGACATGTACGAGATTGCGGCCTGGGAGGACTCGGTGGTGATGAGCGGCAAGGACATCATGTTTGCGATCAACGTGCCGCAGGAAGCCGTGGTGATCCCCGAGAACATGGATGCGGTGCGGGCGTGCATGAGAATGCAGGAAGACCGGATCGAGGCCACCGAGACGACAAACAAGTACCTCGGCATCGGCAAGTGGCGGACGCTCGGCTAAAGGCCTCGTCATTGAACAGTAGCGATGCGGGGTGGTCGCCCCAAGCATCGAGGCCTCGCGCCTTGCGCTGCCGACGGGCGGCGTACCCCCGCGAAAGGGAGGAATAGTATGGAAGGACCACGCATTAAGATAAGACCCTGTACCGAGCTCGAACTGGCAGGCAAGACCGTCATTTTCAGACCCGACATCAACTCTCCGATCGATCCCGAGACCAAGCGCATCGTCAACACGAACCGTATCGAAAAGACCGTGCCGACGCTGAAGTTCCTCTTGGAGGCTGGAGCGAAGGTGGCGATCATCGCTCATCAAGGCGACACGCTCGACTACCA
>DIXD01000060.1:6387-12547 GCA_002435985.1 Spirochaetaceae bacterium UBA6089 | reverse complement strand
GGTCCGTCGAAGAAGTTGCCGGGGCAGATCGCATTGACCTTGATGTGGTACTCGACGAGCTCGAGTGCGAAGCTCTGCACGAGGCCTATGCCGCCGAATTTCGAACCGGCATAGGCGCTGTTCTTGTTCGAGCCCTCGAGGCCCGACTTGGAGTTTATCTGAATGATGTCGGTGTACCAGTCGGGATCTCCGAGCCACTGTAGTCTGAGGAGCCGTGCCGCATGCTGGGCCACATTGAAAAAGCCTACATAGTTCACCTCGCTGACGAGCCTGAAATCCTTGACGGGCTGATCGAGGACGGAGCCTGCCTTCAGAATGCCCGCGTTCGAAACGACGATATCCAGGCCCCCACTCGTGCGTGCGACGAGGTCAAAGGCGCGTTGGACAGAAGCTTCGTCGCTGACATCGATATCCACGGCGAAGACTGGTTGCTCGCCGATCTCCGCGGAAAGCTGCTGGGCAAAGCGCTGCGCGCCCGGAAGGTTTATATCGGCGATCCACACGACCGCACCTGACTGTGCGAGTCCTCGTGCGATTTCTGCCCCGAAGCCTTGGGCGCCTCCCGTAACGAAGGCGATCTTGCCTTTCACGACAGATGCGCGCGCCGCGCTCGACAGAAGTCTCTCGTCACCAGGCGCGTCGATTGCCAAACGGTGGCGGATATCCAGAGATTCGAGCGGTATAAGGCTGAATTGGGCGAGCACGCTGCCGCCCCTGTCCGTCAGATCGAGGCAAACCTCTTCTCTGTCGCGAAGCCGGTTGTGGAGGCTCTGAAGATCGTGAGACATTAAGGCCTTCCTCAAGGCCTTTTCGAGCTCCGTATCGTCGATTTCAGTATTCAAGAGGATGCCCTCGACCACGAGGCAGAGACGCGCGTTGTTGCATGACTGGTTCTCTGCGCGGGATTTCACCATACAGGAAAAGGAGGCCTCGGCGAGGATCAGCCCGCGCAGCATAGGCGCGATCGAACTGGAAGAAACCTTGACTTTCATACATTTTTCTCCTGAAAGAGGGTGTTGGCCGTGTCTTCGATCGAACGGGGGTCCGAAAGATCGATGCGCCGCCCCGCCTGGGCGAAAAGCATGATTCTCTGACGTATGGGAAGCCGCGAGAGTGGATTTTCGTTCGAGAAGAGACCGAAGCGGCGGTCGATTGCACTGAAGGCTTCGTGGGCGACCATGGCCCATGTCGCGTCGTCGAGATGTCTGAATGCAGGCAGCCGCAGTTCGGGGCAGTTGAAGGACTGGCGCGGCTGGTTGATGTCGACGCCCGATATCTCCATAAAGCCGTAGTGCTCGCAGAGTCTCTGCAGGCGTACAAGTTGGTCGATTGTGTTGCGCGGGGGCATGTAGGTGATCGCAGGAAAGCCTATGTCTCTGAGCGCAGGCACAAGGTCGTCGAGGATGTCGTCTTCGAATTTTTCCGCTTTCTTGTCCCCCGTAGGCGATTCGGCGACGTCTCCGAGGTAGGCGTAGGCGGGGATTGCACCGATGCGCATGGCGAATGCCAGAGCTTCCGAAACGTCTATGCATTCCTCTTTGGGCTGGATGAATATTCTATCGAGAAAGCCCGCCTTGAGAGCGCCGAGCAGGTCATAAGAGAGATATGGATTTGCCGGGTCAGAGAGCATGCGGCGCTGGGAATCGCTGAGCCATAGGCCGAGGGTGCCTTCGAGCCAGTCGACGAGGGCGCGTCCGGGGCTTAGGGTCGTGAGTATCGAGTTGGAAAGGGCTGCGAGAAGGTGGCGCTCGGTGATGGTGCCGCCTTCGGCGAACTTCGAGATTGCCGCGACATCGTTTTCGAAATCGATAGATTGAAGCCCGAGGTCGCCGAGGAGTACGTTCGTGCGCTCCACCATGTGCCTGGTGCGGTCGTAGCGCGCGCGGCGAACCGGCGCGAGGAAGGTTTCGACTTCCGCGCTCGCCTGAGCGGGCACCCCCTGGATGGTCATGTAGATGATGCCGGGCGAATCGGGGTTGTTGAGCTTGCGTTCGGTCAGAAGCCGGGCGATTTTTTCGGGGAATCGACGGGCTGCGGCTGCGAGCGACACCCTGAGTTCAAAGCCGGTGACGGCGCCGATGCCGAGCAGGGCACAAGCGGCGCGCATTTCACCCGCGGCCGCGTACGAGTCGTGGTCCACTGAACCTGCGACATCCAGGCCGGCCGCGCGCGCCGCGAGCGCCGCCCCGGCGGGCGTATAAGGACTGAAGCTGTAGCAGGTGTGGATGTGGTTGTTCGATTCGCCCGAGCTGCCCTTGGGCTTGCCGAGCGCCCGTGCCACTTCCGCCAGCGCCTCGAGGCGCCGTTCAGGCGTCTGGGTGGCGTCGGCAATGATCATCCTGGGGTCATTCTGTTCGGTCATCGCTTTTTTGCCTCATATCCCTACGTATTATACTCCTGCCCGATACCGTCGCGCGATCTCCTGCGAGCCTTGGGCTGTTGAAGGCTGATGACCCCGCAGCGGCAGGATTCTTTCATGAATCGTGTCGATAATCCACTCGGGCTGCGGGAAATAGATGCTCTCCAATTCCGCGGCCGGAGTAATCCAGTTGTGCGAGCCTACGACCGCGACCGGTGCATCGAGCCAGTCGAAGGCGAGTTCCTGCACATTCGAGGCGATGGTGTGGAGAGCAGAGCCGCGTTCCACGGCATCGGAGGCAAGAAGGAGCCTGCCGGTTTTGCGTACGCTTTCGACGAGCGGCTCGTAGTCGAAGGGTACGATGAAACGAAGGTCGATCACCTCGGCGGAAACGCCATATCTCTCTTCGAGAATCCGGGCTGCCTCTAGAGCACGGTAGAGGGTCGCTCCGTAGGTCGCGATGGTGATGTCCTTACCTGCCTTTCTGACCGCAGGTACACCTTCGGGAATTTCATAGTAGCCCTCGGGCACACCACCTTTTTCGAACTGCTCGCCCACATCGTACAGAAGTTGGCTCTCGAGAAATACCACCGGGTCGGTACGACTCAAGGCGAGATGCATCATGCCCTTGGCGTCGTAGGGTGTCGCAGGAAAATACACTTTTAGGCCCGGAATGTGCGCCGCGAGGGCGGACCAGTCCTGGCTGTGCTGGGCTCCGTATTTGTTTCCGATGGAGACGCGGATGACGAGCGGCATTGTGAGGAGCCCCGCCGACATAGCCTGCCACTTCGATGCCTGGTTGAATATCTCATCTCCTGCTCGGCCCAGAAAATCGCAGTACATGAGCTCCACGACGGCTCGGCCGCCGGAGAGCGCGTAGCCTACCCCGGAACCGACGATGGCCCCCTCCGAGATTGGGCTATTGAAGAGACGGGGGTAGGGCAGAGCCTCGGTGAGCCCGCGGTACACTGCAAAGGCGCCGCCCCAGTCGCGGTTCTCTTCTCCCCAGGCTGCCATGGTGGGATCCTGCCTGAAGTGATAGAGCAGCGCCTCGAAGATGCCGTCGCGGAGCTGATAGACCTTGTTTTTAGGCAGTGGCTTACCGTCGCCATCGAGGGCAAAGCGCGAGCGGCGAGCGATGGCCTGCACGCGCGGGTTGTCGTCGCCTGCCTGCAGCACCTCGGCCTCTCGGTCTTCGAGCTTGAGGATTTTCTTGTTCGAGTACATGACCGATTCGATGAATCGACCGTCGGCACGTGGACAGAGATTCTCATCCGTGGCGAGTTTCGTCGCTTCGAAGATTGTACGGTGAATTCCTTCGCGCATGGCAGCCAGAGCCGCTTCGTCGATGATCCCGTTCTGCAAAAGGTAGTTCGAGAACTCGGCGATCGAGTCGTTTTTTTGCCAGGCCTCGACTTCCTCTTTCGTGCGATAGCTCGAGGCGTCACTGGGCGAGTGGCCGGAGATGCGGTAGGTGATGGTGTCGAGGAGAACAGGGCCCCTGCCTTCAAGGAGGATTTTCTTCTTTCTGGCCACGGCGTCGGCCACTGCGAGCGGATCGAGACCATCCACGCGTTCGGCGTGCATGGCATCGGGATTGACGCCGGCCCCGACGCGCGCGAGCACGCCGAAGCCCATGGTCTCGCCGTAGGTCTGGCCGCCCATGCCGTAGAAGTTGTTGAAGAAATTGAAGAGGATTGGAGGCGCACCGCCTGCGGATTCGGGCCAGAGGGTCCGATACTGATCCATGGAGGCCATGGTCATAGCCTCCCACACCGGGCCACAGCCCATGGACGCATCGCCTATGTTCGCGATGACGATGCCGGGCTTTTTGTTGATGCGCTTGAAGAGCGCCGAGCCCAGGGCGATGTCGGCCGAGCCGCCGACTATTGCGTTGTTCGGCATCGAGCCGAAGGGCAGAAAGAAGGCGTGCATCGAGCCTCCCATGCCCCTGTTGAAGCCGGCTTTTCGCGCGAAGATTTCGGCGAGGGTGCCGAACACGATGAAGTTGCGGGCGAGTGAGAAGGTATCGGAATGAGGCATGCGTTTCGCGAACTCGAAGGTCTCCCCGTCGAGCCAGGTTTCCATGATAGAAACGAGCTTTGCGTCGTCGAGTTTCCGCACCGCGGAGAGGCACTTGGCGAGTATTTCGCCGTGGCTGCGGTGCGATCCGAAGATGAAATCCTCTGGATCGAGGGACGCGGCCTGTCCCACCACCGCGGCTTCCTGCCCAATGGAGAGATGGGCTGGTCCCTTGTGGTTGTATTCGATGCCTTCCCACGCTCCCATTGTCTTGAAGCTGTTGAGCATCGTTTCGAATTCGCGCACCACCATCATGTCGTGGAGCATCGCCACAAGGCCCGTCTTTCCGAAGCGGGCCAGTTCTTCTTTGATGTTCCTCTTATATTGATTGATGGGAATTTCGGGGATTCTCAGTGTTCCCGCCTTGCGAACCTCGCTCGGTTCGATCGGTAATGATTTCGGCATATCTATACTCCTTTTCGAATGTGCAGTCTATTCGTGGTATTCGTGGACACTCCAGGCAGCTTCGCGGAGGACCTCCGACACGGTGGGGTGCGGGAAGACCATATTCCGAAGCGCGGAGAGCGGTAGTTTTCTTTCGAGCGCCAGCGCCGCGCCCCATATGTGCTCGGAGGCGTAAGCGCCGAGCATGTGGACGCCCAGTATTCTTTGACTGGTTTTTTCGAAGACAATTTTGACGGAACCCGGCGAGCTTAGACCGTTTTCGGCGATGAATCGGCCTGACACGCCGTAGGGGGTCCGGACGACGCTCACGTCGTAGCCCTTCGCCCTCGCCTCGTCCTCCGTGTATCCGACACCAGCCGCCTCCGGCAGGGAAAAGAGAGCCCAGGGAACGGTCTCGGGTACGAACTCTTGGACGCTGTGTTCGCCCCTGCGCAAGGCGAGAATATCGGCGACAGCGACCTCGGCCATACGGTATGCGGCGTGGGCGAGTTGACTTTTGCCCGTAACATCGCCGATTGCCCATACGCCGGGGAGATTCGTGCGCTGGTGTGCGTCCGTCGCAACTGCGCGATTTTTTATCTCGAGCCCGACGTCCTGTGCCCCCCACCCCTCGACAGTAGCCTTCCTTCCTACGGCCATGAGAATGACATCGGCTTCCACCGTACCTTTCTCGCCGCCGGCGCCTTCATAGAGCACTCGATGGTCTTCGACAGCAGTGACCTTTGCTCCAAGCGTAAAGGTGACCTGTTTGAGTGCGTTTCTCAGCATCATGGCCATCTGCCTGTCCATGACCGGGACAATCTCGTGCATCATCTCGATGACGGTGACCTTCGAACCGAACGAAGAGAAAAGGCTTGCGAACTCGACGCCGATCACGCCGCCCCCGATAATACAGAGGCTTTTGGGCACTTCTTTCAGCGCAAGCATGCCGGTGGAATCGAGGACCGACGGGTTGTTCTGTACGCCGGGGATCGGCGGCATGATGGGGGAAGCGCCTGTGGCCACGATGATGCTGTCGGCCTCGAGAGTGAGGGGCTCCTTCGTGCCCGTATCCAGCGAGACGGTGTGTATGCCCATGAGTCTCCCTTGTCCGCGCAGGATTTCGATTCCTTCTTTGGTGAGGGTGAGTTCCAACCCACGGCGAAGACGGGAGACCACTTCGTTCTTCCACGCTACGATGCGCGGCCAGTTGCTGTGCACGGCCTCGGCCTCGATGCCGAACGCTGCACCTTCACGCGCATGGACATAGAGCTTTGCGCTATTGAGGAAGGTTTTTGTCGGTATACAGCCGATATTGAGGCAGGTTCCGCCCAC
>DIXD01000060.1:4287-6378 GCA_002435985.1 Spirochaetaceae bacterium UBA6089 | reverse complement strand
TATTTCATGTACTACCTCTCTTTTCTCATACGAGTCTTTTCTTATACGAGCACCGCAATGTCGATGTTCGCGATAAAATCGGAAAGATCTTTGAGAAAACGAGCTGCGTCGGCCCCGTCGACGACGCGGTGATCCACGGTGAGGGAAAAACCGATCCGCATTTCGAACGAGGGAACGGCCGCATGCGCCATGACGCTTTCGGCGGTTGGCCTCGGGACAATGGCATCTACTCCCAGAATGCCTGTTTCGGGTGAATTGAGGATCGGTGTAAAGCTCTCAATGCCGAAAGACCCCAGATTGGTCACCGTGAAGGTTGCGCCCGACAGCTCATCGGGGGTGATCGTCCCTTCCAGACAGCCTTTTGTGAGGCGCTTCGATTCCTCGGAAAATCGGCGGAGCGACAGCGTGTCGGCGTACCGCACAACGGGAACCATCAAGCCGCGGGGTGTGTCGACGGCAAGGCCGAGATGGATGTGCGCGTAGCTTCGGATCGTGGTGTCGAGGACATGGGCGTTGATGCGCGGATATTTGGCGAGTACGCGGATGGCGGCGAAACCTACGAGATCTCCTACCGTCACGCTTGAAAGTCCGAGCGCCGGATCGGAGTTCTTGAGTCTGGTCCGTAGTGCCAGGAGTCGCTCGGCAGGAGCGCTCGTATTGAAGGTGACCTGCGCACTCGACTGCAGCGATTGCATCATGCGTTCGGCGATGATTTTTCGTATGCTCTTGATGGGGGTGTCGGTAAAGGGGCCGAGGGCTTCAAGGTCGCTTGCGAGGGGTGCGGCGCCCGCAGCAGGGGTTTCGTCCTCGGGGGCTCCAACTTCGGGGGCTGCGACTTTTGGTGCAGCTGCCTCCGCGGCAGAAAGTGTGGCCTTCGCTTCGGCAGCGCGCGGCGAGACCGCCTCGAGAGAAGCTGCAATGACATCGTGCTCGAGAATTCTGCCTTCGGGGCCGCTGCCGCGCGCGATGCTGTCGATGTCCACATTGAGCCGGGCCATAGCCTGGCGTGCCCTAGGGCTAGCGTGTTTTTCTGCACCATCTGCAGAGGAAAAGACTGAGGTCGCAGCCGCATGAGCCGCCGGCGTTTCTTCCGCCGTGGAAGCCTGCCCTGCTTCAGAGCCTTTCTGCCATCGTTCTCCCGGCTCGCCTATCACGGCGATAGGCTCGAGCACCGGCACATCGTCGCCCTCTTTGTGGAGGAGGGCGAGCACGGTGCCCTCAACGCCGGCAGGGACCTCCATCGTCGCTTTGTCGGTTTCGATTTCGCAGAGAATCGAATCTTTGTCGATGTGGTCGCCNNACAGCTTCTTTGGGCAGACCTGTGTCGGTGATGATGCCGTGCACCGCCTTGAGCGGCAGCACACTGACAAAGCCAACCTTGTCGAATTTTGAGGAATCGGCAATGAGCCAAGTGACCTCCGCCAGCTTGCTCATGGCCCGCACGATTTCGGCCCCCTCGGTCAGCTGGGTCGTCATTCCCCGCTGTATGGAGAATCCGTCGGTACCGACAAAGGCGAGGCGGGCATTGAAGCCTGCAAGGCTCTGTACGGCGATCGGTCCGACCAACGACTCCGTCTCTCGTCTGAAGGTTCCTCCTGTGAGAATCAAATTGATGAACGAGTTTGTGCGCGAGTATGAGAAAGCCAGCATTGAGTTAGTGACGATTTGGATATCCTGTTTTCCGACGAGGTACCTCGAGATGAGCGCTGTGGTGGTGCCGGCCTCGATCATGATCCTATCGCCGTCGAGAACAAGCTCCGCCGCTTTTTTTGCGATGCGCTGTTTTTCTTCTATATGAAGTCTCTGATGCTCGAGTATGCTTCTATGCATCGAGGGTGCGGCACCACCCCGTATTCTCACAAGGTAGCCACGCTCTTCCAGGCTCGAAAGATCGCCACGTATGGTCACTTCGGAGACACCGAGGGCATGTGCCAGGTCGGAGACGGAGATGAAACTGCGATCCGAAAGCAGCTCGAGAATGGCTTTGTCTCGATCGTTCAGGTCAAACAACATGTGCACCTCTGGAAAATCTTTGAATAACTTACGGAATTGCTTTGAAACTGCTTCGATTTTCTTTCTTAAATATAGCAC
>DIXD01000060.1:0-4252 GCA_002435985.1 Spirochaetaceae bacterium UBA6089 | reverse complement strand
GGTGTTCAGGCGCTCAAGGATGTGCAGTTCGACCTTTATCCCGGTGAGGTGCATACGCTCGTGGGAGAAAATGGTGCGGGAAAATCGACGCTCATGAAGATTCTCTCCGGTGTCTACCAACGCGATTCGGGCGAAATTCTCGTAGGAGGAAAACCAGTCGAGATTCATAACCCACGTGCGGCGCAGAGGTTGGGTATTTCGATCATCCATCAAGAGCTCAACCTCATGAATCACCTCACGGCGGCGCAGAATATTTTCATCGGAAAAGAGCCGCGCCGTGCCGGCGGAATTTTGCTTGACGAAAAAGCCATCAATGCGAAGGCAAAAGAGCTCTTCGACATGCTGCATGTGGATTTGGATCCCAGAGTCAAGGTTGGAGAGCTCACCATCGCCAAGCAGCAGATGGTGGAGATCGTGAAGGCGCTCTCTTTCGATGCGCGCGTACTGATCATGGATGAGCCGACATCTCCTCTCAACGAGGCCGAGGTGGAGGAGCTCTTCGAGATCATTCGGCATCTGCGAGCGCAGGGCGTCGGCATCGTCTACATATCGCACCGCATGGATGAACTGTTCCGCATCTCCGACCGGATCACCGTGCTGCGCGATGGCCAGTACATGGGTACCTTCCGCGCCTCAGAGACGAATCTCGACCAGATCATCTCTTTGATGGTCGGGCGCAAGATCGACGAGACTGCGCGGCGGGTGCCAAAGAAGGAGCCGGGCGAGGTAGTCCTTGAAGTGCGCAATCTGAATCGCGGACGCTTTATAAAGAATGTGAGCTTTACCGTTCGTCGAGGTGAGATACTCGGTTTTGCGGGGCTTATGGGAGCTGGGCGGACAGAGGTCGCGAGGGCTGTATTCGGGGCGGATCCGATAGATTCGGGTGAGATCTATATAAAAGGAAAGAAAGTCGTCATTCGCCATCCCGGAGATGCGGCGAAACATGGTATCGGCTATCTTTCGGAGGACCGTAAACGCTATGGCCTGGCGGTAGGCATGTCAGTGATCGACAACATCTGTATGTCCGATCTACCCACGTTCATAACCTCGCTCGGCGTGCTAAAGCCGAAAAAAATGCAGAAGAGCGCTTCGGAGCAGGTGGAAGCTCTCTCCATCAAGACGCCGAGCCTTGTGCAGAAAGTGAAATTTCTTTCTGGAGGCAACCAGCAAAAAGTTGTCATCGCAAAGTGGCTCGTAAAAAACTGCGATGTGCTCTTCTTCGATGAGCCGACACGCGGTATCGACGTCGGAGCAAAGCAGGAGATCTACCAGCTGCTCAACGAGTTGGCCTCGCTCGGCAAGGCAATCGTCATGATCTCCTCTGAGCTGCCTGAAATTCTACGCATGAGCGACAGGATCGTAGTGATGTGTGAAGGGCGCATAACCGGCGAACTCGAGGGGAGCACCGCGACGGAAGAGGCAGTTATGAAGCTCGCGACGCAGCGCGAGACCATGATGAAAACAGCATAAGATCAATCCATTTAGGGAAGGAAAAATGAGTATGGCGAATCAACCCAACAAAGCCACTGTCCAACCACCTGTGAAGACAGCGTCCGGGACAAAAGGAGCTTCTGCTCGACAGAAGCTGCTCGCATTTTCGAGTCTGGTACTTCTTGTCATTATCTTTTCGATTCTCTCACCGAATTTCTTTCAGCCTTATAACCTCATCGCCATCATGCTGTCGACGGCCGTGAACGGCGTGTTGGCCATTGGCGTCACCTTCGTCATCATCACGGGAGGTATCGACCTGTCTGTGGGTACAATGATGACCTTTACCGCGGTCATGGCCGCACAGACTGTGGCGGTGTGGAATCTGCCGGTCATTGTGGGTGTTCTTGTGGCGCTCCTCGTGGGCACGATCTGCGGTATGGCTTCGGGCATCATGGTGGCTAAGTTCAAGATACCTCCCTTCATCGCCACCCTCGGCATGAGCATGCTCACGAAGGGTCTTTCGCTCATTATCGCCAATTCAAAACCCATCTATTTCACGAACGCACCTTCGTTCTCGCAGATATCGATGGGCACCATGTTCCCATTTCTTCAAGATTTCCAAATTCCCAACGCTGTCATCATTCTTTTCGTCCTCGCCATTCTTGCGAGCTTTGTCCTCAACAACACCATCTTCGGACGCTATACCTTCGCCATCGGCTCGAATGAGGAGGCCGTGCGCCTGTCGGGCATCAATACCGACCGGTGGAAGATCGCGGTGTACGCGGTCAACGGCCTTATCTGTGGGGTCGCAGGCATTTTGATCGCTTCGAGGCTCAATTCCGCGCAGCCTGCGCTCGGTCAGGGTTATGAGCTCGACGCAATTGCGGCAGCAGTCATCGGCGGCACCTCGCTCTCGGGAGGTGAAGGGACGATCCTTGGGACGATCATCGGCGCATTCATCATGAGCACGCTGACCAATGGGCTGCGTATCCTGTCGGTGCCCCAGGAGTGGCAGATCGTGACGACGGGCATCATCATCATCTTCGCGGTGTATATGGATATGCTCCGCAAGAGAAGATAGTTCAGGGAATACCCGCTTCCGTACGGAAGCGGAATGTATAAGGAGGAGTAACACCATGAAAAAACGCACGGTTGTTCTCGCATTCATCCTCATGCTGGTTGCAGTGGGGTCGCTCGCTGCGCAGCAGTACTACATCCCACTCATTTCGAAGGGCTTCCAGCACCAGTTCTGGCAGGCGGTCAAGGAAGGCGCCGAGCAGGCGGCCAAAGATCTTGGCGTGACCATTACCTTCGAAGGTCCTGAAAGCGAGGCGATGGTCGACAAACAGATCGACATGCTCGCCGCAGCTCTGGCCAAAAATCCTTCGGCCATTGGTTTCGCGGCGCTCGACAGCAAGGCGGCCATTCCCTATCTGCAGCAGGCAAAAGCTAAGAATATCCCTGTCATCGCCTTCGACTCCGGTGTCGATAGCGACATTCCCCTCACCACCTGCGCCACCGACAACATCGCCGCAGCGGCCTATGCAGCGGACAAGATGGCGGAACTGATCGGCGGGGCTGGTGAAATCGCCGTCGTGGTGCACGATCAGACGAGCCGCACTGGCATTGAACGACGCGATGGTTTTGTGAACCGCATTAAATCGAAGTATCCGAAGATCACCATCGTCACCGTTCAGTACGGTGGCGGCGACCATCTCAGGTCGACCGACCTCACCAAGGCCATTATTCAGTCTCATCCGAACCTTAAGGGTATTTTCGGCGCCAACGAAGGCTCCGCGATCGGCGTTCTCAACGGCGTAAAAGAGATGGGCAAGATCGGCAAGATCGTGGTGATCGGCTATGATTCCGGCGCACAGCAAATTGCCGCGATCCGCTCCGGCGAGATGGCGGGTGCAATCACCCAGAACCCCGTGGGCATCGGTTATCAGGTCGTCGCAAGCGCGGTGAAGGCGCTGAAAGGTGAGAAGCTTCCCAAGTTCGTCGATACCGGCTTCTACTGGTACGACAAGACTAATATCGATGATCCGAAAATCCAGGCCGTCCTCTATCAGTGATCTCATAGAGGCCCGATAATAAGGGGGAGCAGGCATACGGCCAGCTCCCCTCTTCTTCGAAAGATACACAGATCTCGGCGAAGCCTCGGAGTCATGGATTGCAGTGTCGAATCGGTATGATAAGAATCGGTATGATAAGGAGAAAACAGCGATGATTGCAGCGTGCGGCGAGAGTCTGATCGATATGGTGCCTTCTGAACAAGGGAAACACCTCTTTGAGGCCTGTCCGGGAGGCTGCCCCTACAACAGCGCAATCGCTGCGGCGAGGCTGAGCGTGCCGACATGGTTTATAGGAAAGACATCGAAGGACTTTCTCGGCGATAGAATAGTCGCCAAACTGCGAGACTCCGGAGTCGACACCTCGTTTCTCGTCCGCAATGAGCAGGCGGTAACCCTTGCCTTTGTCGATCGCGATGCGGATGGAAATGCGAAATACGCCTTCTATTCTGCGGATGCCGCCGATCGCTTTTTTATGCCGTCGGACTTGCCCGCCGAACTGCCCAAGCAAGTTGTCTTTCTTCTTGTCGGTTCCATCTCTCTCGTCGAAGAACCCTCGTGTTCGACGATTCTCTCTCTCATCGAGCGTGAACATCTGCACAGACTCATAAGTTTCGACCCAAACGTCAGACCAAGCCTCATCCATTCCAAATCCGAGTACCGAAGTCGCTTTGAGTGGGTGTGTCGACACAGCGCGATCGTAAAGGCGAGTGATTCGGACCTCGAGTGGATCTATGGAATCTCTGCCG
>DIXD01000023.1 GCA_002435985.1 Spirochaetaceae bacterium UBA6089 | reverse complement strand
TGGGTTGGAACCGACTGGCTCGAGAACATATTCCTGCGCGTGAACGGGCCGGACAAATACCGCGACTGGTATGAAGGAAAACTGTCGTGGACCAGCCCTGAAGTAAAAAAAGTCTGGGAGATCTGGGGACAAATCGTTGCCGACCAGAAGATGATCTACGGCGGCTCCGCCTATGTCAACTCCACCAATTTCGGCAACGCAGCCGCCCCGCTATTCTCTCAGCCGCCGCAAGCGCTCCTGCATCAGCAGGCGAGCTTCATCCAAGGATTCATCACGAATCAGTTCCCGACTCTCAAGCCAGTGCAGGATTTCGACTTCGTTGCCTTCCCCTCGATCGATGCCAGGTATTCCAAGGCTGTCGAGGCCGCAGCCGATGTCGTGGGAGTCTTCAGAGATACCCCTGAGATCAGGCAGTTTGTGAATTATCTCGCAAGCGCCGAAGCTCAGGCGTTCTGGGCGGCAGGCACCGGAGCCCTTGCCACGAACAAGAATGTCTCTCTCGTCTTCTATTCCGATCCGCTCACCAAGCGAGCGGCAGATATTCTGAACAAGAGCGAGATTGTAGTGTTCGACGCTTCGGACATGATGAAGCCGGAGATGAACGCGGCATTCTGGTCTGCGGTCGTCAGCTACATCGACAATCCTAAACAACTCGACTCGATCCTCGCAGGGCTCGAGAAAGTCCGCAAGGACGTATACAAGTAAGTGCCATGCTCTCGGGGCAGGAGCAAGATGCATTCCCCCTCGCCCCGAGGGAGTCTCGCCCCGGTGAGTCTTCCCCTGGTGAATCTTGTTATGGGCTAGGCAGCCGGGCCTAACATCCTACGAGGAAAAGCATGCATACCAACTATATCCTGATGGCGATCGTTGCGCTTGCGGTGATTCCGATTTTTCTGTGGGCGTACCTCATGATCACGGAGCGAGTCGCGGCTCGTGTCGGAAAAAAGGCCGCGACTGTCTTGCGTCCGTGGTTCTGGATTCTTCCTGCCGTATCACTGCTGATCATTTTCCTCGTCTATCCAGTTGTCCACACCGTGGTATTGAGTTTTATGGATGCGCGCTCGGAAAACTTCGTGGGACTGAAAAACTACCTGTATATATTCACCGATCCGGGCATGCTCGTGGTTCTCAGGAACAATCTTCTCTGGCTCGTATTTTTTACGCTTGTCTGCCTTGTGCTGGGGCTGCTCATCGCAGTGCTCTCCGATAGGGTGAAATATGAGTCGGTGGCGAAGGTCTTCATTTTTCTTCCTATGGCCATCTCATCCGTGGCCGCCGGTGTGATCTGGCGCTTTATGTACGAGTTCAGGCCCGCAGGGACTACGCAGATAGGCACGGTCAACGCCTTTCTGACTGCGTTGTTTCCGAACTTTGTGCCAAAAGCCTGGCTCTTCGATCGATCGACCAACAACATCGCCCTCATTGTGGTCGGCATCTGGATGTGGACAGGTTTTGCGATGGTGATCCTCTCCGCCGGGCTCAAGGGTATCAGCGAGGATGTCCTGGAGGCCGCCCGAATCGATGGTGCTGGTGAAATCGCCATATTCTTCAAGATTATTCTTCCGCTCATGATGCCGACGATCACAGTGGTCGCGACGACGCTCATCATCAATGTCCTCAAGGTCTTCGACATCGTCTATGTGATGACCAACGGCAACCTGGGAACCGAGGTCATCGCGAATAGGATGTACAAAGAAATGTTCAATTATAGAAACTACGGGCGGGCGAGCGCGATCGCGACGTTGCTTCTGTTGGCGATTATTCCGGTCATGATCATGAATCTCAAGCGCTTCAATGCAGAGGAAAAAAATGGCTAGCAAATCCGGCTCCGTGAACACTGGTTGGAAACGGGTACTTGGCGCCGTTCCACTCCACGTGGTCCTGATACTGATCTGTATCGCGTGGAGTATCCCTTCACTGGGGCTTCTGGTCAGTTCTTTTCGTCCGAAGAGCATGATTGCGACCAACGGTTGGTGGGAGGCATTCAAGACTCCCTTCTCCTTCACTCTCGAAAATTATGCATACGTGCTCACGCGGGGAAACATGGGCAGAAGCTTTATGAACAGCCTACTGATCGCTGTCCCCTCCACATTGATGCCCATCTTCATCGCCGCCTGCACTGCCTACGCTTTTGCCTGGATGCGCTTTCCTCTCAGAAAACCCTTGTACCTCATGGTCGTCGCACTCATCGTCGTGCCCCTGCAGATGACCCTGATACCGGTGCTCAGGTTATTCAACAAGATCGGGCTTACGGGGAATTTTATCGGCATCTGGCTTGCGCACACCGCCTACGGTCTCCCCTTTGCCATTTATCTTCTCCGCAACTTCATATCTCAGCTTCCTAAGTCGCTGATCGAATCTGCCCAGATAGACGGAGCTTCGCATCCTACGATATTCTTGAGACTCGTTCTGCCCACGTCGATTCCGGCCATATCGTCGTTGGCCATTTTCCAGTTTATGTGGGTCTGGAATGATCTACTTATAGCGCTGATTTACCTGGGAGGAACTCCTGACGTGGCACCCATGACCGTGACTATCAGCAGTATGGTCAACTCTTATGGCGGTGGCTGGGAATATCTGACTGCGGCCGCGTTTATATCGATGGTGCTGCCGCTTGTCGTTTTCTTTGCGCTTCAGAAATATTTTGTGAAGGGCGTCCTTGCCGGCTCGATCAAGGAATAACAGCCCTATCGGGAATACGAGGGTATGAAAAAACAGTCGATTTCGGCATCGGATGTGGCGAAGATGGCAGGTGTTTCTCGGACAACTGTTTCGTTCATCCTCAATAATGTACAGGGGAAACACATAAGCGAGGCGACGCGGCAGCGCGTGCTTCAGGCTGTCGAAGCACTGAAGTACGTGCCGGACATTCACGCCACAAGCCTTGCCAGGAAGACCACCTGGTCCGTTGGGTTTTTCATTAGCTATTCTAGCTCCATGTTCAGCGATGCATACCTTTTTAGGCTGATAGAGGGGATGGCTCTGGTGCTGAACAAACGGCACTGCAGGCTGGATTTTCGGCCCCTGCGCAAGGCAAAGGTGCATTATCTGGATCTTGTCCATTCAAGCGGCCTCGACGGTGTCATCTTGATGAACACCTACACCGATGACCCCGGAATACAAGAACTGGAGACGGCGGGAGTACCGCTGGTGATAATTGGCTCTCTGGAAGGGCTCTCGGTCCCGCAGGTGGATATCGATAACATCGCGGCAGCACGAGAAATGGTCGAGTACTTAGTGTCGCTTGGACACAGAAAGATAGCGATGATCGTGCATGCGCCCCTTGCATTCTATGCGGCGGAACACAGGTTGGAGGCCTACAGACAGGTCTTAGCCGAGAAAGGCATACCTCAAACGCCAGAGTACATCGAAGTGGCTGACTTTTCCGAGGAATCGGGGTATCGCGCCATGCAAAAGCTGCTCAGCGTAAAAGACAGACCAACCGCCGTCTTTGCAGGCAACGACATGGTCGCGTATGGGGCGATTCAGGCAGTACTCGATGCAGGGCTTGCAATCCCCGAGGATATCTCCATTGCAGGATTCGACGACGACTATCTGTCGAGATACCTCAATCCTGCCCTGACAACCGTAGCGCAACCCACGGTCGGCTTGGGAGAAGTGGCCGCCAGACTTCTCCTTCAGGAGATCACAGCACACCATGAAACGGGGTCGCGGGGAAAAGAACACATCATTCTTCCCACCATACTTGCCAAGAGAGAATCCTGCAGGAGACTTTGAGCAATGGCCGATAATAGCGAATGGAGAATAGCCGAACCCGGCTATGATATTCATCGGATAGACACATATGAGACGCTTTTCGCCCTCGGAAACGGGAATCTGGGGTTGCGGGGGGATTTCGAAGAGAAGGCCCCGGCCTTTCACAGAGGTACTTACCTCAATGGCTTTTTCGAGAAAGAGCCCATCGCGTACGGCGAGGCAGCCTATGGCTATGCGGAGAACCACGAGACCATCCTGAACCTTCCCGATGCCAAGCTCATCGAGCTCTCCGTCGGCGGTGAGGAATTCCGCCTGGACAGGGCTGAGCTTCAGTCCTATGAGCGTTATCTCGATCTTCACAACGGGCAATTGGTTCGCTCGGTCAAAGCCCTTCTTCCCAACGGCGTGTCGATTGAGGTGCGCTCAACCCGCATTGTGAGCCTTGTGCGCCAGAGCATCGCTGCAATCAAGTATGAAGTACGCGTGCTCGACACTCCGGGCGGAAAGCCGGTGTCGGCGAGCATCGAGAGCCGGCTCGAGGGCAAGGTCGCCAACAGAAAAGCAGGGAAGGATCCGCGCGTAGGCTCCAAGATAGCCAGAAATGCCTATTCCATAACCAGGCTCGAGTGCGATGACGCGGGGGCGAGGCTCCTCATTGCAACGAGGCGCAGTGGGCTTGCCGCGACTGCGCAGGTCAGACATGTTTGGGATGGTCCAAGGTCATGGACTCTTATCGGCCCTGTTTCGCAGCCGTCCGCAGAGGCATCGTCTGCAGTTCACCGCTGGGAAGGGACGATAGAGCCGGGCCAGCGGATTGCTCTGGTAAAGTACATGGCCTACCGCATGGCTCCTATCTCTGAAGAAGACCTACTGTGGAGGTCGGCCCACGAAGAACTCCTCTGCGCTGCGCAGGACGGGTTTGAAGCGCTTCTGCGCGAGCAGAGAGAATTTCTCGCGGATTTTTGGGATAGTGCCGATGTGATCGTGGAAGGGGCGCCCGATGTCCAACAGGCCTTGCGCTTCAATCTTTTTCACGTCCTTCAGTCCACCGGACGCAGGGGAAACACCAGCATTGCGGCGAAGGGTGTTACGGGAGAAGGGTATGAGGGGCACTATTTCTGGGATACGGAGATCTATGTTTGCCCTTTTTTTACCTACACAAAGCCAGAGTTTGCGCGGAAATTGCTCGAGTACCGGTATTCGATTCTGGAGAAGGCCCGGCACCGTGCACGAATCATGTCGGAAAAGGGAGCGCTCTTTCCCTGGCGCACCATAGACGGGGAAGAGTCGAGCGCGTATTACCCAGCGGGCACAGCCCAGTACCATATCGACGCCGACATCGTGTATGCGATGGAAAAATACTGCGAGGCTACGGGCGACACGGCATTCCTGTACGGGCCTGTCGCGGAAGTGGCGCTGGAGACCGCGCGCCTGTGGGCATCGTTGGGACATTACGGGGATGATGGGCATTTCAGGATCGACGGCGTGACAGGTCCCGATGAGTACACTGCGCTTGTGAACAACAACGCCTACACCAATCTGATGGCGAAAAACGACCTTCGCTTCGCGGTGCGCACGCTGAGGGCGATGGAGCATGAGAGGGCCGAAGCCTTTGTGCTGCTACAACAAAAGACGGCTCTCGAAGACGCGGAGATTGAAGCGTGGCAGAAAATCGCCGACTCGATGTACCTTCCCTATGACCAGAAAACGGGCTTCTATGCCCAGGACGATTCTTTCATGCAGAAAGAGGTCTGGCCTTTCCAAACGACGCCGCCGGAGCAGTATCCCTTGCTTCTGCACTTTCATCCGCTCGTCATCTACCGGCACCAGGTCTTAAAGCAACCGGACTTCGTTTTGGCGCAATTTCTGTTGTCGGAACAGTTTTCGCTGGCCGAAAAGATACGGAACTTTAAATTCTACGAGCCCTTGACGACGGGCGATTCTTCGCTTTCGCACTGTATCCAGAGCATCATGGCCTCCGAAACGGGGGACGGTAGGGCCGCATATGAGTACTTCATGAAGACGGTGCGCATGGACCTCGACGACATGCACGGGAACAGCAGGGATGGCATCCACACGGCAGCCATGGCCGGCAGCTGGCTTGCCGTCGTGTACGGATTTGCAGGCTTCCGGGATCGATCGACTTCGGAGAGAGGAACCAGGTACTCCTTCAATCCGCGCCTGCCCGTAGGCTGGCAGAGACTGGCCTTTAGTCTGCGTTTCGGCTCTGTGAGGCTATTTATCGACATCGGAACAAACACAGTGCGATATTCTCTCGAAAGTGCTTACCGGGGTGATGGCGAGCGGAAGCGCCCCGAAACCTTCACATTCCTTCATAAAAAACAGAAGATCAGCCTGAAAACCGGCGAATCGGTGCTGGTGTCGCTGAAGCCGAGTCTAAGGGCGGTGATCTTTGACCTCGATGGTGTCGTAACCGACACCGCCCGCTACCACTACCTTGCCTGGAAGAGACTTGGGGACGACAATGGCTGGCAGGTTGAGGAGGAGCTGAATGAGCGTCTGAAGGGCGTGGCACGGATGGAAGCCCTCGAAGTCATCCTGAATCACAATGGCGTCAACCTCCCTGAGGGAGAAAAGCATGAGCTTGCGGAGCGCAAGAACGCCTATTATAAAGAACTCCTCAAAGGGTTAAATCCCGACGACATCCTGCCGGGAATGAAGTCCTTACTTCTTGGGCTCGGACAGAGGGGGGTGAAGCGCGTGCTCGCTTCGGCGAGTCGCAATGCCCCGGCGATCATCGATAGGTTGGGGTTGGGACCGGTACCCGGGCCGTTCTTCGATGGTATTGCGGATCCCGGCGCCGTCGTCTGCGGAAAACCCGATCCCGAGCTGTTTTTGCTGGCTGCGGACATCGCCGGCCACAGCCCTGAAGACTGTGTCGGTATCGAGGACTCACTGGCGGGGATACAAGCCATAAAGGCTGCCGGCATGAAGGCGCTCGGCGTAGGCAAGGGCCTCGAAGGGGCCGATCTGGTCGTCGACTCCACCGCAGACATCACTGTCGAAATGCTTGAAGCGCTCGTCGAGGGGAGCCGGTAGGGCGGACTCTAGCTTCCAGCCGCAGACCGCCAGACGCCGGCTGCCAGATCTCATATTCGTGCAGATGAGAGCGTCCCAAAAATTGACAAAATATTAAAAATGCAATTGACAAGAATTTTTATGCATGGTAAATTCCCCTCACTTTATCTTGAGGATGAAGAAGAGGGAGCAATTTTTCATGTCTGCTGTTGTCGTAAGTGAGATCACCATTATTTCCGTACTCTTGCTGGGACTCATTATTGTCCTGGTAATTCATCATGCAAACCATGGTGATTTCACTGAAAATGCCGGCGGATAGAGAGTATCCGAGCATACAGGGAGCCCTGCAGTGAAATCACTGCAGGGCTTTTTTTTTAGCCTTACGGTGTCGACGAAAAGAGTGGAGGCAAAGATGGTGATGACTGGAGCACAGATTGTGATCGAAACGCTTCTTGAGCACGGAGTGGATACCATTTTTGGCTATCCTGGCGGGTCCGTCATTCATATCTACGATGAACTGTACAAGCGGCGCAACGAGTTGCGGCACTACACGACCTGTCATGAGCAAGGCGCGGTGCACGCCGCCGATGGCTATGCGCGTGTCACCGGGAAACCAGGCATCGTTTTCGCGACGAGCGGACCTGGCGCGACGAACCTCGTGACGGGCATCGCGAATGCGTATTTGGACAGCTCTCCTGTCATCGCCATTACTGGCAATGTGCCGACGAATTTGCTCGGCCGCGATAGTTTTCAAGAAGTCGATATATCGGGCATCACAATGCCGATCACGAAACATAATTATATCGTCAAGGATATACGGGCGCTTGCGGACACAATCCACGAAGCGTTTTCGATTGCCTGTTCCGGAAGACCGGGACCGGTGCTCATCGACATCACAAAAGATGTGCAGACAGGTACAACCGAATACGAACCCTCCAACCGTCCGGCAATGCATGCGGCATCGCCCAAGAAACTTGTGAATATCGGTGAGAAAGAGTTCGAAGAAGCAGCCCGGCTCATTCAAGAAGCAGAGAGGCCCTACATCTACTGTGGCGGCGGCGTTGTCCTATCGAATGCTTCGGAAGAGCTCCTTGCGTTTGCAGAGCACATCGATGCTCCTATAGGTCTGAGCCTTATGGGTTTGTCCGCCGTTCCCTATTCCCATCCGCGGTTTTTGGGAATGGTCGGGATGCACGGTCGCTATGGCGCGATAAAGATACTCCACGAGAGCGATCTTGTCATTGCCGTAGGGACGCGTTTTTCGGATAGAGCCATCGGTAATACGAAGGAATTTTTGCGCAATAGGAAGATTCTGCAAATCGATATCGACCCTGCCGAGGTCGGAAAAAACATCGAAGTGACCTTAGGCCTCTATGGCGATGCGAAGGCAGTGCTTGCAGCGCTCACTTCGAGAACACCCCCTTTGCGACATGAAGCGTGGTCCCGTGTGGTCGAGGATATGAAGGCTCATCCAGACAACAACCTCGAAATGGATCCTGCGAGATTCACACCACAAGCGATTATCGATGCAGTTTGTCGAAGAATGGGCGACCATGTCGTCGCCACCGATGTCGGTCAGCATCAGATGTGGACTTCGCAGTACTATCGCTTCAAAAAGCCGAGAACCTTCATCACGAGCGGCGGTTTGGGCACCATGGGTTTTGGCATGGGGGCTGCGATAGGTGCCTGTATCGGCTCGGGTAAACAGAGGACCGTTCTTTTTACGAGCGATGGCAGTTTCCACATGAATATGAACGAGATGGCGACGGCCGTTTCGAACAACCTGCCGCTTGTCGTTGTTCTCCTCAACAACAATGCGCTCGGCATGGTCAGACAGTGGCAGACCTTATTCTTCAATGGGAGATATTCGCACACGACGCTCGATCGCACGACCGACTATGTGAAGTTGGCCGAAGCGTTTGGCGCACAGGGGTACAGAGCCAAGACGATCGAAGAGTTCGAACGATGCTTGGATCGAGCATTCCACGTCCAATCTCCAGTTTTGATCGAGTGTAGCATCGACTGCGATGCTCGAGTACTGCCGATGATTCCGCCCGGCGGGAGCATCAACGACATCATTTTAAAGTAATGCGAGGTCGATCATGCAGCGTAATCAGTGTATCGTTTCGCTTCTTGTGTCCAATCATGCGGGCGTGCTCACGAGGATATCGTCCTTGTTTGCCAGGCGTTCATTCAATATCGAAAGTCTAACCGTCGGAGTGACGCAGGATCCTTCTCTGTCGAGGATGACAATCGTTTCGTGGGGCGACGAGTATCTCAGAGCACAGATCGTCAAACAGCTTCATAAGCTCGTGGATGTAAAAAAAGTGCAGTTGATGGACCAAGACAAGATTGTCGTGCGCGAGCTCATGATGGTGAAGATCAAACTCGAAGATGGAGGCCTTCCTGAGGTGATGCAGGCGATCAATGCGTATCGAGCCAATGTCGTGGATTTGTCGCCGAGCTCGATTGCCGTGGAGATTGCGGGAGAGCCCACGAAACTGAATGCGTTTCTGCATTTTCTTTCCAAATACGAAATCGTCGAAATGTGCAGAACCGGGCCGACGGCGCTGGGAAGAGGCTCGTATTGTCTCGAAAATGAATCCTGAATGAATGTCTGGATATCAGGCATACAAAATTTGCACGATAGGAGGAAAAGAGAATGGCGAACATGTTCTACGAAAAGGACTGTGATGTGAGCCTGTTGAGGGACAAGACCATCGCGGTGATCGGGTACGGGAGCCAGGGGCATGCTCACGCGCTCAATCTCAAGGACAGCGGCGCCGACGTGGTGGTCGGCTTATACGAGGGCTCGAAGTCGCTCGATATGGCGAGGAAGGCAGGTTTGCGCGCAATGCTCACTGCCGATGCCGTGAGAGCCGCAGACCTTGTCATGATTCTCGTCAACGACGAAAAACAGCCTGCGCTGTACAAAAAAGATATCGAGCCGAACCTCAAGAGAGGGGCCACACTCGCCTTTGCGCACGGCTTCAATATTCACTATGGGCAAATACAGCCTCCGGCCGATGCCGACGTCATCATGATCGCTCCCAAGGGACCCGGCCACACGGTACGGAGCCAGTATGTGGAAGGCAAGGGGGTCCCCTGTCTCATCGCCGTGCATCAAGATGTCAGCGGCAAAGCTCGCGACGTTGCGCTTGCGTATGCATATGGCATCGGAGGTGCGCGTGGTGGCATTCTCGAAACAACCTTCCGCGAAGAGACCGAGACCGATCTTTTCGGAGAACAGTGTGTGCTCTGCGGAGGAGTCACCGAGCTCATCAAGGCGGGCTTCGACACACTCGTCGAAGCAGGGTATAAGCCCGAAAATGCCTACTTCGAATGCCTCCACGAGATGAAGCTCATCATCGACTTGGTCGTGCAAGGAGGGCTCAGCTACATGCGCTACTCGATCAGCGACACGGCCGAATTCGGCGATTACTCGGTCGGCAAACGGATCATCACCGAAGAGACGAGAAAAGAGATGAAAAAAGTGCTGTCGGAGATTCAAGACGGGTCGTTTGCCCGCAGTTGGATACTCGAAAACCAGGCAAACAGACCATTTTTCAATGCGCGTCGCCGTCAGGAACAGAACCTTCTCATTGAAAAAGTCGGCGATGAGCTGCGCTCCCAGATGAGCTGGCATAAAGACTGAAGGGACCTCTTGCGGTGTATTCGGCCGGTGTATTCGGCCATGGAAGATCAACGGAGTCAGCATACGAATATGAAACAGGTAGTGGAGATTTTCGACACCACGCTTCGAGACGGCGCACAGACTGAAGGCATATCGTTCTCGGTGCACGATAAGTTGGAGATAGCGAAGGCGCTGGATGCATTCGGCATCCGGTACATCGAAGCAGGAAACCCAGGCTCGAACCCGAAGGATATGGAATTCTTTGCTACAGCAGCCCAGCTCGAGCTTGCGCACGCAAAGCTCGTCGCCTTCGGCAGCACGAGAAGAAAAGGCATTTCCGTCGAGCACGATGCCAATGTGCAGTCTCTTCTTATGGCGAATACACCCTGTGTGAGTATTTTCGGAAAGGCTTGGGACCTTCACGTCACCGATGTGCTTTCGACTACCTTAGAAGAGAATCTGCAGAGCATTCGCGAAACGGTACGCTTTTTTAAGGAGAAAGGGAAAGAGGTCATCTTCGATGCCGAACACTTCTTCGACGGCTGGCGCAACAATAGGGGATATGCTCTCAAGGTGCTGCACGCTGCGGTACAGGGAGGAGCCGATGTCCTCGTGCTGTGCGATACCAATGGTGGCACAGCGCCGATGTACGTCTACGAAATTGTGTCGGCCGTCTGTGCGGAATACCATGGGAAGCGCATCGGGATTCACTGCCACAACGATACGGGCTGTGCAGTCGCAAACTCCATGCTCGCGGTCAAAGCGGGTGCCGTTCATGTTCAAGGCACGTTTGCCGGCTTGGGAGAGCGCTGCGGCAATGCGGATTTAGGCATTCTCATACCCAATCTTCAATTAAAGGAGGGCTACCAATGCGTCGATGACAGCCTGGAGCATCTCTATGAAACTGAGATGAGAATTGCGGAAATTGCGAATATCTCTGTGCCGAACAATAAACCCTACATCGGCGAGAGCGCCTTTGCCCACAAAGGAGGCATGCATATCGACGGCGTCGACAAGGTGTCCCGTTCGTTTGAGCATATCGATCCTGCGCTTGTGGGGAATCGGCGCCGGTTTCTGATCTCCGAAGTTGCGGGGAAGAAGGCGGTGCTGTTGAAAATTCGTGCAGTAGCGCCCTGGCTCACGAAGGACAGCCCCGAGACGGCACAGATACTGGAAACCCTGAAGAAATTCGAACACGAGGGCTATCAATTCGAGGCCGCGGATGCAAGCTTCGAGCTTTTGGTAAAGAAAATCACTGGCTCATTTCAGCCACATTTCCAATTGAACATGTATAAAGTCAGCAGTGAATCGCCAGTACCGAACGGAGAGATGAGCTCCAATGCAATGATCAAAATCAAGGTCGACGGGAAGGCGGAGACCACGGCTGCGGTCGGAAACGGACCAGTCCACGCGCTTGATCTCGCCCTTAGGAAGGCGCTCCGTATCTTCTATCCGGAGCTTGAAGAGGTCCATCTGGTCGACTATAAAGTGCGCGTGCTCGAAACCGGCAGTGCAACAGCCTCGAGAGTCCGTGTGTTGATCGAGAGCACAGATGGACAGCGGAACTGGACCACCGTGGGCGTGTCGACCGACATCATTGAGGCGAGCTTTGTGGCCCTCGTCGATTCGCTGGAGTATAGGCTGAGCTTTGGCTCCTGATTTTTAAAGCTGCGGTGACGCCTTTGGTCGCTTTTTTCAAAACGATCGCCAAAATTTGCGCGTGAAGAGCGCGAGCACCGTGTACACCTCGAGCCTTCCCACCAGCATCGCAAAGGAGAGCCAGAGCTTGGCCCACCACGGGAAGAAGGCGTAGTTGAAGGTCGGTCCTACCTTGCCCAAGCCGGGTCCAATATTGCCAAGATTTGCGATCACCGCGGTAACATTGGTTAGAATATCGACACCAGTAAAACTTATTACTATGATTGACAAGAAAAAGAAAGCAAAATACAGAAACACCAGCGCCGCAATGTCGTAGATGACATTCTTGCGCAGCGCTCTGTTCCCCAGGAAAATGGTGTAGACGCCTCTGGGATTGGTCACATAGCGCATCTCGGTAATCGCCATTTTGAAGAGCACCACTATGCGGATTACTTTAATGCCGCCACCGGTGGACCCGGCACATCCTCCTATGAACATGAGTAGAAACAGGACGGTCTGTGAAATAGCCGGCCATGTTCCAAAGTCGGCAGTCGTAAACCCTGTTGTGCTGAGGATCGATGAAACTTGGAATGACGAAAATCGCAGCGATTCTCCGAAGCTTTGATACACTCCAGACGCAAAAAGATCGCCTGCGCTGATGAGCGAAGAAACAGCGAATATCATAAAATAGACTTTAAATTCGGTATCCTTCCAGATATCACGCAGCCTTCCCTTCAGAAGGCGATAATGAAGCGTGAAATTCATGGCGGCCAAAAACATGAAAATCGTCACGACCCACTGTATGAAGGCTGAATCGTAGTAACCAAGACTCGTGTTTTTGGTACTGAATCCGCCCGTTGCCATGGTCGCGAATGCGTGGCAGACAGCATCGAAGAGAGGTACCCCACCAATGATCAGGAGGAGTATCTCGATGACAGTGAGGCCTAGGTAGATCAGCCAGAGCGTTTTGGCCGTGCTGGAGATGTGGGGCGTAATCCGGTCCACCGAAGGGCCTGGCGCTTCCGCTTCCATGACTCGGATAGCATTGAAGCCGAGCGCGGGCAGAACAGCAACGAGCAATACGACGATTCCCATGCCGCCGAGCCAGTGCGTCGTCGCTCGCCAAAGGAGCAGGGAGCGGGGCAGGACTTCTATATCGGTCAGAATGCTTGCGCCTGTCGTGGTGAAGCCCGACATTGTTTCAAAAAAGGCATCGACGTATGAAGGGATATATCCTGAAAGCGTAAATGGAAGTGCGCCCAATAGCGAGGCGGCAACCCAGCTGAGCGTAACGAAAAGAAAGCCCTCTCTGTTGGTGATAAAAGTCTCTTTGTCGTTTTTTGAAACGAATGCCATTATAAGAAAGAAAGCAAGACCGATGCCTGCTGGAATAAAGAGCGAGAGGCTTACCAGCGCTGTATGCTTTTCGATGAGTGAAAAAACTCCACAGCCTGCCATGAAACATGAGACGATCAGCACCACAAAAGAAAGCATTCGTAAGATCGATTTAATGTGCATGGTTATGCCCCAAACATGGCTTCGATTTTTCCGATTTGTCTTTTTTTTATAATGAGGCCTATAAGGTCGTTTTCGAAGATTCTCGTAGTGCCTGTCGGGACATATGTCTTCCCTTCGTGAATCACAAAAGTGATGAGGAAACCTTTGGGCAGGTGTAGATCTTGGATTTCAGCTCCACGATGTTCGAAAGACGTCGAAATCTGAATTTCGATGAGTTCGTATTCGCTCCGAGGAAAGCTATAAAGACGGCGAATTTTGGCTTTCCTGACCTGATCCAGAATGGAGCCCGACATGACGGTCTTTTCGTTGACAAGAATGTCGATGTCGAGCGAATAGAGAATAGGGCTATAAAGGTCGTTCGTAACGAGTGCGAGTGTACGCCGAGCTCCTTTTTTTTTTGCGAGAAGGGCCCCAAGTATATTGTTGCTTTGATTCGAAGTAAGGGAAAGGACAATGTCAGCATTGCCGATGTTTTCTTCTTCCATTAAATGTTCGTCGTCCAATTGATGGTTGATGACATCGATACGGGGGAAGGTCGCCGAGATTGCTTTGAGGAGAAGTCGATCTCCATCGATTACCTTGATTCTCGGATTCCCGAGAAGGCTCAGCGCGTTCATTCGAGAAGCGTCGATACCAAGTTCATGGAGCAAAAGAGAGGTCAGCGTTTCTCCCCCAAAAATGACAAGCGAGTTGAATTTCCTCAGTGCATCCTTGCATGGGCCGAAGAGTCTATCGAGGGTAGAAGGTTCACCCAAAAGATAGGCCGCATCATCTTCTTCGAAGACGAAGCTACCCGTAGGGACGAGGAGCTCTTCGCCACGCAACACCGCGGGTATTATAAAATCAGGACCGATTTCAGAACGTACCTCCGCAAGTGACTTGCCTACGAATCTGATTTCTTTTTGGCACAAAATACGACGTAGTTGGATACCCGCTTCTTTTACATCGATGATCTCGGGGGACATGCCGCGGAAAATAAGGCGCGCGATCGCTTCCGCAGTCTCCGCCTCAGGGTTGATGATACGATCGACGCCAAGAATCCGCTTTCCTGTTTTTTTGAATGATGCAAAGTATGGATTTCGAGCACGGGCTATGGTTTTCACATGTTGAAAGGTTTCTGTAACCAGACCGCAGGACACGATGTTTGTTTCATCGCTCCCGGTACAAGCGATAAACCATTCGGCTTCGGCCACGCCTGCTGCGATGAGCGTGTCGATATTCTCTCCATCGCCTTCGTGAACGATACAGTCGAGATTATCGGCGATCGATTTTGCGGTACTGGGGTTTTTTTCGATGATGATGACATCCCTATTCTCGGCGATCAGTTCGCGCGCGATAAGAGAGCCGAGAAGCCCTGCACCTAAAATCGCTATCTTCATAGAATAATGAGTATAGATGAGGATCGATATTCTGGCAATGTTACATCATAAGGCCACATCGATGGACGAAACCCCATTGAGCATTCTCCCTGTTTTATTTACTATTGCGGCATTAGGAGCCATGGATGAGTATTCACATCCGGATCGGCAAAGAAAAGCTGCTTCTTCTGCTCTACTTTGCGGGTATCATTTTTGTAGGCAGCCTGCTGTTCTCTCTTCCTTTTGCGACCGGCTCCGGCGGTATGAGATATATCGATGCGCTGTTTACGGCGACGAGCGCTGTGTGCGTGACGGGTCTTACGGTCGTCGATACGCTCTCCTTGACACGGGCTGGCCAGACCGTGTTGATCCTGATCATCCAACTCGGTGGGCTTGGAATTATTGCCTTTTCCACGCTCTATCTCTTTTTGCCGCGCAGAAGGATTTCCATCGTGACGCGCGGACTGACGGGAGACTATACTGTTCCTTCCTTTGAGTTTCGCACAAGAAGGATCATCGCGCAGATTGTGACATGGACCATGACCCTTGAACTGGTCGGTGCCCTGATTATATGGCCGACGCTCTCAAACAAGGGGTACTCGTTTTTTGACTCGATGTTTCACGCCGTCTCCGCGTTCTGCAATGCGGGGTTTACCACCCTTCGCTCCGGCATGGAGAGTTTTCGCGACAACGTCATGATGAATGTCGTGACCATGGTCCTCATCGTTGCAGGAGGGCTCGGCTTCATCGTACTTCAGGACATCGCCCGCTTTGTGCGAAGAAAGAAATTCCATCTGACATACCATTCGTCGGTTGTGCTTCGCACGAGTGCGGCACTCATCATGGTCGGGGCAGCGTTTTTTTTTGTGCTTGAGTACAACCACGCGTACAGCGAGATGAGCAGTGGTTCGAAGATAATGGCCTCATTCTTTCAGTCCGTCACTTCGAGGACTGCGGGCTTCGATACTGTCCATCAGGCGAAACTGTCGAGTATGGCACATTTCGTGACCATTATTCTCATGTTCATCGGGGCTTCTCCGGCCTCCACAGGCGGCGGTATCAAGACGACGACGTTCTATCTCATGCTCCTTACGGCGCTCCGGTTCAGAGAGGGTGGCGGCGTCCTGGTCGACAGAAACAGGACCATAATGCCGTCCTCGATCTTCAAGGCTGCTGCTATCGTGGTGCGGGCCGTGCTCATCGTGCTCGTCGTGACCGCAGTCTTGCTGATTGCCGAACAAGCCCACGGCAGGTCGGTAGGCATTGAAGCAGCGGTGTTCGAAAGCGTCTCAGCCTTTGGAACAGTAGGGCTTTCCATAGGAATTACGCCGACTCTCTCGGATATTTCCAAGATTGCACTCATCAGTGCAATGTTCATGGGGAGAGTGGGCCTGTTTGCGATGGCCATTCCGCCTTCGAGGCTTTCTGCTGAGCCTTATACAATAGCCCCCAAGGCGGATATTCTATTGTAAGGATGGTGTGGTATGCGGCAGTTTGCATTTGTCGGCCTTGGTTCGTTTGCGATGTCTATGTTGGAGCGCATGGCCGAAATTACCGATCAGATTATCGCAGTGGATGATGATCCGAACAGGATCGAACATGTCAAGGAGATGGTGTCAACAGCCTTCACCATGGATCTCCTCGATGAGGAGGCATTTGAGCGCGTGTTCCATGATCCGGTGGACGTGGCTGTCGTCGATATAGAATCGAATGGCGCGGCGATTCTGCTTGTAACGTATAGGCTGAAAAAGCTTGGGGTTCCCGAGATCATAGTAAAATCGAACTCTGAAGAATACGAGGAGCTTCTGCGGCTTGTCGGCGCCACCCGCGTGGTGAATTCCGATAAGGAAGCCGCGCTGAGGGTTACGCCTCTCGTTCTTTCCTCTTCCTTGACGAATTTTATGCCGATAAGCGGTGATCTAGTGCTGGCGGAAGTGATCGTCCCCGACACCGTGGTCGGGAAGACCGTCGTGGAGGGGGACATGCGGCGCACACATCATATCAATGTGGTGGCGGTGAAATATGCCTCGGAACGCGCTGCCAACGAAGCGAGCGAAGGTGTTTTCCACGACCTGGATCCTTCGTATCGTTTCATGGAGGGCGATGTCCTTCTCGTGACGGGCAAAGAGAACGATGTCTTTGTGTTCTCGGGTATTCAGAGCATGCCGGATCATGACAAGAACAAGACCAGTTTCAGCACCGTGCTGAAAAGCATGCTGGGGCGAAGAAAGTCAAGCGGAGCAAAAACATAACAGATTTTTTCGACACGTTGATTCCTTTTTGTCAAACCACTACAATAATCTCAGCGGCACAGACCTGATATACAGCCTGTGCGCTCCGGCAGCGTATTGCCGTCCGGCGAACTGCGCAGCAGAGAGTATCTGCGCGTGCTCTGGAGGTCCTTTATGGACATTTTTCAAAAGTGTTTTGATTTCGACCTGGACAAGCAGGCCATGGAAAAGGGGATTTACCCCTATTTCCAGCCCCTTGACGGGCTCGAGGGAACCGAGGCCATCTTCCATGGCCGCAAACTGATCATGATAGGTTCCAACAACTATCTTGGTCTTACCATGCACCCCAAAGTCAGGGAGGCTGCACGAAAGGGTCTCGAGGAATTCGGCCCATCCTGTACTGGAAGCCGATTTTTGAACGGCACGCTGAAGCTCCACCAAGAGCTCGAGGAGCGCCTTGCCGCCTTTGTCGGCAAGGATTCAGCGCTCGTATTTTCTACCGGCATGCAGACGAACCTCGGTGCGATTTCAGCGCTGGTAGGACGCAACGATGTGGTCATCACCGACAAAGAAGACCACGCGTCGATCGTCGACGGCTGTAGGCTCGGCATGGGCGAGATGAAGCGCTATGTACACGCCGATCTCGATCAGCTCGAGCGGATTCTACAGAAGATACCAGCGGAGTCGGGCACGATGGTTGTCGTCGATGGCGTGTTCTCCATGGGTGGCGATATCGTCGATCTACCGAAACTGGTCGATGTCTGCGGACGATACGGCGCAAGGCTCTACGTCGACGACGCACACTCCCTCGGTATACTCGGCGGAGGTCACGGAACGGCCTGGCACTTCGGCCTCACCGACAAGGTCGACCTCATCATGGGCACCTTCTCGAAGAGCTTTGCATCATTAGGTGGTTTTGTCGCGGGCAACAAGGATGTCATCAACTATATCAAACATACGGCCAGATCCTTCATCTTTTCGGCCTCCCTGCCGGCGCCCAACGCCATGGCTGCCCTCGCCGCGCTCGACATTATGGAACACGAGCCTGAGCACGTTCAACGGCTCTGGGATAATGCCCACTTCATGATGAAGGGCTTCCGTGAGCTGGGCTTCAATATCGGCAACACCCAGACGCCGATCATTCCCGTCATCATCGGCGAGGATGAGACCTGCTTCCGGTTCTGGAAGGAACTCTTCGACAGAGGGCTCTATACGAATCCCGTCATCAGCCCGGCCGTGCCGGAGGGTATGGCACTTTTGCGCACGTCCTATATGGCGACGCATACTAAAGAGCAGCTGCAGCGCGCGCTCGACATTTTTGAACAAGCCGGAAAAGAATTCGGCATCATCTGATATTCCGGAGATGCACAGGGGAGGCTCTCGGCGAAGCCGCCCCTGGCCGCCCCTATCGTTCTAGGCTGCTCATGCTGCCCTCAGCCCCTGTTCTCTGCGGCGATAAGTCCATGCTCGGCAAAGCTGAAGTAGCCGGCCTCAGAAAAGACAAGGTGATCCAGCAGGGGAATGCCTAGAATATCGCCCGATTGTCGCAAGCGATCTGTGATGTCCAGATCCTCGTCCGAAGGTTCAAGGTTGCCGCTGGGGTGGTTGTGGGCGACGATGATGGCGCAGGCCCTGTCCGTGATGGGGTCGGCAAAGACCTCTCTGGGATGCACGACGGTCTTGTTGATGAGGCCCTTGGTGATTTCTCTTACTGCATTCACCTCATGTCCCCCGTTGAGTGAGATCACGATGAAGTGCTCTTGCCGCATGTCTGCAAAGTGAACAAGGAGTGGAAAGGCATCTTTGGGCATGCCGATACGCGTTCCCCGTATCGAAAATATGCGTCTTCCAAGCTCGATTGCCGCGGCCACGGCGCAGCTCTTTGCTTCGCCCATGCCGGCGATGAGCATTAGTTTATCGATGTCGAAGGTATGCGTGCTCTCCGTAATTTGGGTGAGTACTTCTTTTGCGAGTTTGCGCACAGGTTTGCCGGGGACCCCTGTCCCGAGAATCGCAACCACGAGATCGAGGTTGGATATCGCTCCGCTGCCGAACCTCAGCATCCGCTCGCGGATGTCGAGAGATGAGGTGTCAGTCTCTGCCTGCACCACCGATTTTTCGTATGTCTGCAATGTTGCCATAGAATCTCCAAAAATAAAGACGCGCAAAGAGTGATCTCTCGATTCAATTTTGCAGGGGTATTTGCCTTTGACGTTCGATCGATATATAATTACAAATATATTTAGACTTCAAATGGGAGAATACTGATGAAAAGCGTGAAAGGTACCAAGACTGAAGTCAATCTTCTCACTGCATTTGCCGGCGAATCGCAGGCTCGCAACCGCTACACCTATTTTGCGTCCAAGGCGAAGGAAGAGGGCTTTGTGCAAATTCAGCTCGTCTTCGAAGAGACTGCCAACCAGGAGAAGGAACACGCGAAGCGCCTCTTTAAGTTCCTCGAAGGGGGAATGGCCAAGATCTCCGCGGAATTCCCCGCCGGCATCATCGGCACAACTCGGGAGAATCTTGCCGAGGCAGCGGGGGGCGAAAATTACGAGTGGAAGGAGATGTACCCTGGTTTTGCAAAGATTGCACGCGAAGAAGGTTTTGATGCGATTGCGACGGTCTTCGAATCCATCGCGGTGGCCGAGAAGCAGCACGCGAAGCGGTATGAGGCATTCATGGTGAACATCGATGCAGGCCGCGTCTTTAAGAGAGACAAACCTGTGGTGTGGAGATGCCTCAACTGCGGTTACCTCTTCGAGGGTACGGAGCCGCCGAAAGTTTGCCCGGCCTGTGCGCATCCACAGGGATATTTCGAACTCTTGGGTGAGAATTGGTGAGTGAGAATTGATGAAGGAGGTATGCAATGACTCAAAAGAAGCAGATCTACAAATGCATGAAGTGCGGCAATATCGTGGAAGTACTCCACGAGGGAGCGGGAGAATTAGTTTGCTGCGGAGAACCGATGAAGCTGTTGACCGAGAATACGAGTGATGGGGCAAAAGAGAAGCATGTTCCCGTGCTCGAAAAGACCCAGGACGGCTGGTGGGTCAAAGTGGGGTCAGTCCCGCACCCCATGGAAGAGAAACACTACATCGAGTGGATAGAGCTCATCGCCGACGGCGCTTCTTACCGTGTGTTCTTGTCGCCCGGCCAGGAGCCCAAAGCCTTCTTCCCCGTAAAGGCGGAGAAAGTAAGCGCAAGAGAGTATTGCAATCTGCATGGGTTGTGGAAGGCGTAGTAGGCCGAACTCAGAAAGGAGCGTTCCATGAAGAAGTATGTGTGTGACGTGTGTGGCTACATTTATGATCCTGCCGATGGCGATCCCGACGGCAAGATTCCTCCGGGGACACCCTTCGAGCAGCTCCCTGACGACTGGGTATGTCCAATGTGCGGTGCGAGCAAGGATTCGTTCTCGCCGATGGATTAAGAGGACGGCTTTATTGCGCATAGACACCTGAGAGGGTGGCGCCCATGAGGGGCATCAAGAGACTCTCTTGGTGTCCCCTTCCTCTTTACGCGTGAAGATCATGTCGAAACTACTCCCCCTAACCAACCCTGCGTATCTTTGGTATCTTGAAGTGACGGAGTGTCTATGATTGCGCGCGAAGACTTTGTATTCTGCATCGGATATGACGGCGATACGGCGATCGTCGACGGCAAGGCAAAAAAAGAATTCGCCCGTTGTTCAACGATGGAACTCGCTGAAAAAGGGCTGTACCGAGCTGCGTTCGCTTCTGCGCTGTATGCCAAAAAGCCTGAGGAGATGAAGACCTTCATCGATTTTTTCAACAAAAAAGCAGGCACGCAGTACACCGAGCCTGCCCAGCTCTCGAAGCTGTTCGGCGTCTACCTCGATGGAATTTCCAAGGTGAAGGTGTTGTGAGGGTGGCGGGCTTTGCGCGGAGGTCTCTCTGATGGTGGAGTGATGGCCCGAGGTCTGGCCGTGGGGCGCTGCAAATGGGGCGTTTTTCCCCTTACTTTCTCCAGCCCTGCACGATCACTACAAGACCTGGACAATCCTACACTTGAGGTAACGCGATTCGTCGTAGCCGACCACAATAGGGTGATCTAAATCCTGTGTTCGCTCTTCGAGTAGGCGGAGCCGTCGATTCGAGTCGAAGGCGGCGTCTGCGAGCACCGCATCGAAGAGCTGTGGGGAGACCCAGTGCGAGCAGGAGCATGTGACGAGCACCCCACCCCTCTCCAAAAGGTGCATCGCGCGCAGGTTGAGCTCCTTGTAGCCCCGCCGCGCACCCTCCAGCGATGCGCGGTTTTTTGCGAAGGCCGGGGGGTCGAGGATGATGAGCCCGAAGCGCCGGCCCATCTTTTCGAGGTCGCGAAGATAGTCGAAGGCATTGGCTTCGATAGTTGTGATGCGGTCGGCGACACCATTGCGGAGCGCGTTGCGCCTGAGAAGCTCGAGGGCGTCGGCCGAGCTGTCCACTGCGAGGACCGAAGCCGCGCCGGCTTTGGCTGCGAGGACCGAAAAGCCGCCTTGGTTGCAGAACATGTCGAGAACGCGCTGGCCGGCGGCGTAGCGCGCGGCGTCGCGGCGATTCGCCCGCTGGTCCAAAAACCAGCCCGTTTTCTGACCACCTGCAAGATCGATCTCGAAAAGAGCTCCATTTTCTTCGATGCACACAAGATTTGGTACACTCCCGGCAAGAACGCCTGTCGATTCTTCTAAACCTTCAAGCCTGCGGACCGGAGCATCGGATCGTTCTATAATACCATCCGGTTTGAATACGGTGTGGAGCGCGTTCAAGATCATCGATTTTCGAACATCGACACCGAGGCTCAAAAATTGTACGACGAGCCATAGGCCTGGCTGCACATCTTGGCGCTGGATCTGTTTTTCCGGGTTGTCGTCGTCAATGGGAATTCCGATAAATCCGTCGACAATCAATCCAGGCACAGAATCGGCTTCTCCATACACCAGACGAAGGCTCATCCTCTGCGTGCCGAAATTGAAATCTCGCCATTGTTTCGCAGTTTCGAAGGCTTGGATAAAATATGCTTCATCAGCGTGTTTTACGGTTTTGGAATATACCCGAGCTCTAATTTTTGAATGTGGGTTGAACAGGGCGTATCCAATAGGCAAACCACGAGCATCGTGCACCTCGACTTCTTCTCCGGGGGCCGGTAAACCTTCGACAACGGCAATTTCATTATCATATATCCAAGGATGACCTTGCCGTATACGGATATCTTCCTTTGGTTTGAGCGTTATGACGACCATGTCCGCAATAGTACTTGCAGGAGCGCGACTCTTACAAGATCTCATAGCGAGCGACAAGCCGTCCCTATGGACATTGGAAGCAAATTTGTACAATTTATTATACTTGTGATAGAATTTTTTTAAGAGGTGCAACGTGCCGAGGCCAATGAAATACAGAATTGTCAATGGAAGACCAATAACCAATATTTTCAAGCCGGCTGGTATTCCTCAGTGCGAGCTGGAAGAAGTTGTCCTCACCCTTGATGAACTAGAAGCCCTCCGACTTGCTGATTTAGAAAAGTATTATCAAGAAGAAGCCGCGAAGCGTATGGGTATTTCACGACAGACTTTCGGAAATATTATTGAATCCGCCAGAAGAAAAACAGCTGACGTCCTCGTCAACGGGAAAACCCTTCGTATAGAGGGCGGAGTTGTAAGTCTTACTTTGCATAGGCTGCGCTGTCTCGATTGCAGTCAAGAATGGGAAATACCATCCGAAAGCGAAAAAGCTCGGAACTGCCCTCATTGCGGAAGCGCGAACATCGCTCAGACTGTCTAATCTTCTTCATTCATACTTCTCTTGCTTCATTTATCTTCCGAGGTTCTTTCAAAAGTAACCGACTTTTGAAATTTGCTCATGCTGGAGTCCTTTCTTTTGGCCTGTTTGACTTGTTTTGAGGTTTGCTATATTATTGGCATACGCTAATAAAATGCGTTTCATGATGAGGAGGTTTTTATGCCTTGGGTTGATGTATCACGATGTACGGGCTGTGGCGTATGTATTCCGAAATGTCCAGATAAAGCTATTTCGCTTAACTCAGAGCGAATTGCGGTTATCGATAATGCTCGATGTACCTATTGCGGTATCTGTTTTTCTGCTTGCCCTAAACAAGCGATACGGCCGAATTCAGAAAACCCGGCGCTCAGGGGGCGCGGTTTGGGAAAAGGGCGGGGGAGTGGTATGGGGATCGGCCGCGGTGCTGGACGAGGACTGGGCGGCATACAAGGCGGGAGGTAGTCCATGTATGCGTATGGCCCGGTTCCATCGCGCAGATTTGGGCGATCTGTTGGGGTAAGCCCGATTCCTGACAAGACATGTAGTTATTCGTGTGTATATTGCCAGCTTGGCCGAACGCGGCATCTTACGGTACGGCGCCAGAGCTTTTTCAAGAGAGAGGAAATCCTCAGAGATATCGAGAAAGTCGTTCACGCAAATGAAGGAAAGATTGATTTCATCACGTTTGTGGGCGACGGAGAGCCGACACTAAGCCTTGATCTAGGTTTTTTGATTCGTACATGCAAAGAGAAATTCCCTTATAGAACAGCAGTTATTACCAATGGCTCTCTTTTCTGGCAGGAAGACGTGCGCAATGATCTTTTAGAGGCTGATGTCGTCAATGTCACCATGGCAGTCAGCAATGAGCAGGCATTTCATAGAATGCATCGGCCCCATCCGGGCATCCATTTTAAACAAGTCCAGCAAGGTATTTTAGATTTTGCGAGTGTATATAAAGGAGAAATATGGGTTGAAATTATGTTGGTCGATACGGTCAATACCGACACAGAGAGCATGCAAGCACTCGAGACTCAGATCGATGCAATTCACCCAGCACGAACATTTGTCATGGTTCCGACACGCCCTCCTGCTGAGCCATGGGTTCATATTCCGCCACCTGAAATTGTTATGAATGCGCTTTCGATTTTCGGGGGCAAAAATATTACCCAGCCGGAAAAAGGTGCTTTCGGACTTGATGAATTCTCTTCGGCTTCTGAAGCGATCATAGAAACATCACGACGTCATCCTTTGAGACTTTCTCAGGCAAGGACTATTGAGGCTTATTTTGCTGATCGAACATTGGACCATCTTCTCTCGGCTGGAAAACTGAAAGTCGTTGATTATCAGGGGCATAAGTATGTTCTTCCCTCTGAGTTCGTATTCGGCAAATAACGAGGTGTTGAGCGCTTAGATTAGAAAGGATAAATTTTGAAGATTACAATAATGAGCGGTAAGGGAGGTGTCGGTAAGACTACCTTAGCGGTGTTCCTTTCGACATATTATGCCCGAAAAGCGAACAACGTTATATTGGCCGATCTTGATGTCGAAGAGCCAAATGCTGGAATTTTTCTTCAAAAAACAGAAATTCATTCTATCGACGCGGTTGTGTATCGACCTCGATGGAAAGAAGATCTATGCATCTTCTGCGGGAAGTGCCAAGAATATTGCAAATTCAATGCTATTGCGGCACTCCCCAATTATGTCATTGTCTTTCAAGAACTCTGCCATAGTTGTTATGCCTGTTCAGAACTCTGTCCGACAAAAGCCTTACCGATGTATCCGGCAAAAATAGGTACAATAGGCACATATCACATCAAAGACAATTTTGTATTTATCGAAGGCCGCTTAGACATAGGACAGGAAATCGCCTCAACCCTCGTAAAACAGACGAGGGATTTTGTAGTCCAGAAAGCCCAGGAAGCTCAGAAGGCCCTGGAAGCTCATGCAACAATGATAGTTTTCGATGCACCGCCGGGAACGGCGTGTGCCTCACGCGAAGCAATGGCAAAGGCGGATGTGGTAATTCTTGTGACCGAACCAACACCCTTTGGGCTTCATGATATGGCCATGGCGTATAAACTAGTGAAAGCATCGGGGAAGCCTTGTGCTATTGTCATTAATAAAGACACGCCGGGGTATGATGGTATCGAAGAATTCGCCAAATCGGAGAATATCCCTATTCTGGCCCGAATTCCCTACAGCGCCGACTTTGCACAAGCATATTCAAAGGGCGAATTGCTGAATTCTGATGATATCTATCATGGTATCAATATTGAAAAGTCCCTTCAGGCCATCGAGGCTTGGGTCTCGAAAAATACTTCTGGAGGCCTGAAATGAAGCGCTTGACAGTCTTATCCGGCAAAGGCGGTACAGGAAAGACCTCTGTGTCGGCTGCTTTTGGATATCTTTCAAGGTCACGCGCAGTCCTCTGCGACTGTGATGTGGATGCTTCGAATCTCGCACTGGCTGTTGGTGCTAAAAATATTCAAAGCGGTGAATTTTCCGGTGGATCAACTGCCGTCATCAATGCGGATCTTTGTACAGGCTGTAGGAAATGCTTTGAGGTTTGTCGCTTTGATGCAATAAAAAACCAAGGGGAAACATTCAAGGTTGAGAGCATGGCTTGTGAGGGATGTGCTTATTGTGCTTGGGTGTGTCCTGCTGATGCAATCACCATGGTCGAGCGGAAGAGCGGCGATATTTTTTCTGCTCAAACTAGATTTGGCAGTGCGGTTGTGTATGCGGAATTGACAACAGGCGCAGAAAACTCCGGAAAACTCTCGACTCAGGTACGGCGCATGGCCGACGACATAGCTGAAAAGAATGGTGCGGAGATCATTATTATCGATGGCCCCCCAGGGGTCAGCTGTCCGGCAATTGCTGCGGCAACAGGTGTCGATTATATTCTTTTCGTTGCAGAGCCGACACTCTCAGGAATATCGGATCTTCAACGCGGCATGGAAATGGCGCAAAAGCTGGCTATTCCTGCGGGTATTATTGTGAATCGTTCGGATATCAATGAGGAAATGACGGCACATATCAAAGAGCTGGCACAGAAGGCCGGAGTCGATTTTTGGGGTGCCATACCGTTTTCTCATGATTTTGTATCTGCCATACGGAACGGTAGAACCATCATGGAAGAGACGACAGATTCGCGGATCACATCTGTGCTGGAACAGACATGGCAGTCACTACTTACGCGAATCGAATCAAAGAAATAACAAGAAAAGGAGGATTATTATGAAGATCATCTTCAGTGTAACCGAGAATAAAGGAAAGCAATCTATAGTTGATGCTCGATTTGGTAGAGCGGCAGGGTTTTTCCTGTTTGACGAAGAAAATGACTCAGGCACATGGATCGATAATACAAGCAATATGAATGCCGCCGGCGGCGCTGGAGTCCAGGCAGCACAGGCTGTCGTCAGTTCCGGCGCGGATGTCTATATTGGACCTCAGCTAGGCCCGAAGGCAATGAGCGTTCTTTCCATGAGCAAGGTACAGCTCTTTGAAGGCGTGCCGGGAAAGACTGTTGAAGAAAACATCGAATTGTACAAGGCTGGAAAACTTTTAAAGATTCGCTAATGCCAAGAAATAGTATTATAGGCTTCTTGCTTGGCCTTGTCGGACTATCCAAGATCGTCGGATTTACTACCCCGTGGCTTATGCTTATATACCCGGCGCTTGTTGTTATTATCGTTATGTCGCTTTTTGCGGATTTCTCCAAAGTCAAGTTTGCGGCTCAAGCAGGTGTCATTGTGGCAATTCTATTCAGCATTGGGGATTTTTAAGCTAAATTTTATCGACGCTCCGTATCTTCGTCATGTTGGCGTTATGGCTGGGGATTCTGAAGAAAACCTAAAAAGAATGGGGCTTCTCTCTTTCTCACACCCGATCCGGTTCAGCTTCTACCGGGGCTCATGACAACAGGATATGTAACGTGGCAAACCGACTTCGAGGAAGTTGGGATCGCGCTCAAGACGATCAATGCAAAAAATGAGCTTGTATCAGATCCCATGAACGATGATATTTCAATTCTCGTCGCGGTGAATAAGGGTCTTGTTGTGCTGTCCGGATGTAGTCATGCAGGGATTGTCAATATCACGAAACAGGCGATTGCTATGAGCGGTATTGATAATGTCATAGCCGTTATAGGCGGTCTTCACCTCGTTGAAGCCCCAATGGACAGAATCGAAAAAACCGTCAACGCTTTACACTCGATGGTGAAGGGTTCGATCTATGCAGGACACTGCACTGGTTTTAACGCTCAAGACGAATTGGGAAAGCAATTCGGTATGCGATTTATGCCTTTGCAGACCGGGAATTATTTCGAATTTTGAGTCAATGCTGACAAACAGGAAAAGAAAAGAATGAGGTATAAAACGTAAATGATCTTAGGTACAACAAGAGCCTTCGGCATCACGCCGAAGACTCTTATGTAATCGAGTAAGAGGCAGGCGTTCACCAGCCGCCTCCTCGATTAGCCGTGCGATAAATCTACCAAACGATGCGCGAGCAATTTATAGAAAATATAAAAAGCTCTGCGTGAACTCATTCGTTAGTTGTTCGGCGTCTCGGATTTTTTCTTTTCGAGTTCTTCTATCTGAGACTTAAGAGCTTCTAGTCTTGTCTCGAGGATTCTCTGCTCATTCGCAAGAGCTTGTCTCTGTGTCTCGGGTGATAATGGAGCATAGGGAAGAGCACCCCACGCGTTTGCGTAGGGAGCAACGCCCCAGGCTCCAAATCTTCTGCCATAGCCCATACCGCGCCCATAGCCTCTGCCCCAGCCAAAACCATATCCATACCCAAGACCAACAGCACCGCTGCAATACCCAAGCCCTCGACCCGTAAGAGGGCCAAGACCATTAGGACCTGTACCATCGAGATACGGCATAATCATACCTCCTCTATCACAATATAAGGTATCACTAAGGATCCCTTTTCGTTGCCTCTTCATAGACTCTTTCAAGAGCTTCAATTTCACGCCTGCGCTCATGAAGTTCCTGCATCAAACTCATTAGGACTTCCCTACCTTGCGGAGTCAAAGCATACATCCTGCGCTGAGGCCCTAGACTGCGCTCTTCCCATGAAGTAGTGACGAGGCCTTCAATCTCGAGATCGCGCAATGCTCTGTAAATGATGCTGATATCAATCATTTCAGGATCGATGCCGAATTGCCTCAGATCATTTGCGAGGCTGTAACCATAGCTCCTTTCTTTTTGGAGGAGCACAAGGATGCATGTCTTAAGATACATGCTCCCGCCTCTCATTGGGCCCATGCCCCTTCGTTGCATACCACCTCTGCCAAACGGCCCTCGCGGCATCGTATCCCTCCTGATGATGTCCTATATAAAATATAGGTGTCTATAGACAAAAAGTCAATAGAATGTTTCAATTAAAATCCTGTCATCTCATAGACGAGAGCTACGTCCGAATATTGTCAGTATCGTCTTTTTTCGCTGCTTGTGATTTTAAGGCAATTCCCCTGTGAGCGTAGTGGAGCGAACATTAAGATTTCATACCATATTGAACCTCCCCCTTCCCTCATATACCATACAGGCAGTATGAAAAAGCCTTCGCTCATCTATCGCTGTACGGCATGCGGGCACGAGGAGCCGAAATGGCTCGGGCGCTGCCCGGAGTGCGGGCAGTGGAACACCATGGTCGAAGTCAAGACCATAGGGCGTTTCGAAAAAGACAACACGGTCTTCTCGGTTCCCCTGGAGTCGGTGGACCCGGCGCTGGGGGCCCGCGTCTCCTCTGGGCTCTCCGAACTGGATCGTGTGCTCGGGGGTGGTTTTATGCGCGGCTCTGCGATCCTCATCGGCGGTGAACCGGGGATTGGTAAGAGTACACTGTTGCTCCAGGCCTGTGCTCATTTTGGGGCAAAGGGCAAGGCGCTCTATGTCTCCGGCGAAGAGTCGGCCGCACAGATCCGGCTTCGGGCCGAGCGCATCGGGGCGATCTCGAAGCAGATCGAAGTATTCTGCAGCAATGATGTGCACGCTTGCCTGTCGGTGATGGATTCTGTCCACCCGCTACTCACCGTGGTCGACTCGATCCAGACCGTGCACTCGCCGGAAGCAGGTGCGGTGCCGGGGACGCCGAATCAGATAAAGTTCTGCACGCAGGAATTTGTGGAGTGGGCGAAGAGCCACGATTCGATTGTCGTGCTGGTCGCGCACGTGACGAAGGACGGCATGATCGCGGGACCAAAGGCGGCAGAGCATCTCGTCGATGCGGTGCTCAGCTTCGAGCAGGCGGAGAATGCGCTCAGGGTGCTGCGCACGAGCAAGAACCGCTTTGGCTCTTCGGACGAACTCGGGTTCTTTCTGATGGGAAAGGGAGGGCTTACGGAGCTTGCCGACCCTTCGGGCATCTTCATGGTGCGGCGAGAGGGTCAGCTGCCTGCAGGTATCGCAGTGGCCATCGTTCACGAAGGCTCGCGGATTCTGCTCGCCGAGGTGCAGGCGCTTACGATTCCCTCGAAGTCGGGTATTATGCGGGTGTATTCGGACAGGATCGATCCGCTGCACGTGTCGCGGATTGCGGCGGTGCTCGAAAAACAGACCAGGCTCGATTTTTCGAGCCAGGAGATATATGTGAATGTGGCGGGGGGCCTCCGGCTCACGGAGCCGGCGGTCGATCTGCCCCTCGCCTGCGCCCTCTATTCCGCGAGATCGGGACAGGCGCTGCCCGAAGGGTCGGCGATTGCGGGCGAGCTCTCGCTTGCCGGGGAAGTCCGGCCCGTCCTCTCGATGGAGCGGCGCGCAAAAGCTGCGAGCCAGCTTGGTTTTACACGGATTATAGGGCCCAAGGCCGCTCTCCCCGGTGAAGAAGTTCCACGCGCGCGCGCCGGCAAGGCTGGGGCTGGAGCTGGAGTCGGCGCAGGGCAATCTGTTCCTCCCTGGCGGGGTGTCTCTTCTCTTAGGGAAGCGCTGCGTATTCTATGGAATCAGGAGAACAGAACATGAAATTTATCCACGAAAAAAAGAAAATTGCGGGACTTGCGGTGCCGCTTCTCGCCCTCAAAAAGAATAAAACTGCCGCGTGCGGGGTCTTTTCGGATTTGGTGCCTCTCGGCAGGCTTGCACAGCGGTGGGGCCTTTCCCTCATTCAGCTTCTGCCGTTCAACGATACGGGGAATTTCACTTCGCCGTATGCGGCCCTGAGCGCCTTTGCCCTGCATCCTTTGTATATTTCTCTGTCCGAGACTGCGGAGACGATGGCCTTGCTGGGTGTGCCGCTCGAGGACAAGAAGGCGGGCGGTCTTGTCCGTGCGGAGCAGGCTCTGAACCGGAAATTCGGGAAAAGTGTGCGTGTTCCCTTCGAGGCGGTTTTGCAGGCAAAGCTCACCGCGCTCCGCGTAGCATGGGATGCGAGCCGGGATTTTTGCGAGCCGCTTGCAGAGGCCTTCGCTGCCAGGGAGAGCTGGGCCAAGCCCTATGCCTGTTTTGTTTCGCTAAAGGAGAAATTCGGTCGTGCCCCGTGGTGGGAGTGGCCAGAATGGAAAACGGTCTCTTCCACGGATATCGAAACGCTCTGGTTCAATCCCGAGTTTGCGGAAGAAGCGCGATTCCGCCTCTGGCTCCAGGTCCTCGCGCGCGAGCAGCTGCAGCGGGCGGCGCAGACAGTGAGGGATATGGGCGTCGACATTATGGGCGACATCCCTATACTGCTCGCGAAAGATTCTGCGGACGTCTGGTTCCAGCGCGATATTTTCATCCTCGACAAGCAGGCGGGGGCACCGCCCGACATGTACTCGCCGCGAGGCCAGAACTGGGGCTTTCCTCTTTATAACTGGGACGCGCTCCGCGCCCAAGATTTTGCATTCTGGCGTCGGCGCCTCGGCTACGCGGACAGATTCTATACAGCCTACCGCATCGATCATGTACTCGGGTTTTTCCGTATATGGGCCATCAGCGCCGCAGAGAGCGATGCCTATATTGGGGCTTTCGAACCCTCCGAGCGTGTAGGCCGCGACGAGCTGATCTCCCTCGGTTTTTCGGATGAGCGCATTAGATGGCTCTCGAAGCCGCATGTTCCCGAATGGAAGATCCAGTCTGCCGAAAAGCAATGCCTCGATGCAGTTCCAGCAGTGGAGGAGCGTGCCGGCGCCGCGCAGCCTGCAGCCGAGCAACCTGCGGCCGAGCAGCATGCAATAAAGCAGCCCGTGGCCGAGCAATCTGCGGCCGACCGAAAATCAGTCCTGGCACAACGCCTTGTGGATCTGCGCGCGGCCTGCTTCGTTCGCATCAAGGAAGAACCGCTCTTCCTCTTTAATCCGGAAATCCGGGGCACGGCGGATATCTATGCGCTCTTCCAAGATCTGAGACGGGACTTCCCGGAGGCGAGTCATAGCCTCGATGAATATGCGCGTAGAATGGGCGATTGGTGGATCGACAGGGCCCTCTATGAGGTCGAACCCGACAAGTACGTCTTTCAGTGGAGCTATCATGACACGACGAGTTGGAAGAGCCTAGGCGCGCAGGAACAGGCTGTGCTGGAGGGAAAGGCTGCCGCGTTGACCGCTGCATCTTTGGATATATGGGAGAAAAGAGGGCGCGATCTTTTGTCGATGCTTGTGTCGGCGACAGATATGCAGCCATTTGCGGAGGACCTCGGCGCCGTGCCGTCCTGTGTCCCCAAGGTGTTGCGGGAGATGGGAATACCCGGGCTTCGAGTGCTCCGCTGGGAGCGGAGATGGGAGAGCGTTGGCCAGCCCTATATTCCGCTTGAAATGTATGAGCCTTTGTCGGTCGCCTGCACCTCTGTCCACGACTCGACGAACATACGTCAGTGGTGGGAGGAAGAGGCAGACCGGCCGCAGCTCTGGGCCATGTTTGCTAAGATGGCGGAGCACGATGCGCTGCTGTGTTCCCTGCTCGAAAGCTGCAGGCGCGGGAAAGGAGATGTGGAGCAGGCGCGCCAACCTGTGGTAGAGCCACAAAACGTGGCAGAGCAGCCACCAAGCGCCGCCGAGGCGCCCAAGATTCTCGACCCTGCCGCCGCCGCGGTACTCATCCGCGCGATGGCGCTCTCTTCCTCGATCGCGACGGTATATCCCGTGCAGGACCTCCTTGCCTGTCATCCGGAATGGAGAGAGTCCGACCCGCGCAATGAGAGAATCAATGTGCCCGGCACCACACTCCCCACAAATTGGACATATCGCATGGCGGTCGATCTTCGTGCTCTCGCAAAGGATAAGGATTTTTCAGCTTTTATCTCGAAACTCGTGGTTCGAAACGTGTCGGACGGAAAGCGCTAGCATGACATTGTCTGCCCAAAATCTGGAACTCATCGGGCGCACGTGGCTCAAGCGGACCTTCGATACCTCCTGGTTTCTTTTGAAAATCATGGTGCCGGTGAGCCTCTTCGTGGCGCTTCTCGGCTGGAGCGGACTGCTTGAGAAAATCGCTCTTGTGCTGCATCCCCTCATGCGGATACTCGGTTTGCCTGGGGAGGCCGCGCTCGTCTACATTTCGGGCGCGCTCCTCAACAACTATTCCGCCATCGCCGTGATGAGCTCGATGAATCTCAGTCTGCACGATGCGACGATCCTCGCGGTGATGTGCCTCATCTCGCACAACCTTGTCGTCGAGACGACGGTGATGAAGTCGCTGGGCTCCTCGGCCGCCAAGATGGCCCTGCTGCGCATCGGTGTGGCGATTTTCGCGGGCGCCATCCTCAACCTCATCATTCCACCTTCATTTGCAGAGGTAAAGCTCTTTGCTTCGGGCGCCGTGTCGCAGAGCGCCTTCTGGCCCATGCTGGGTGCGTGGGCGATTTCCACCCTGAAGCTCACGGGGCGCATTGTCTTCTATATTCTCATACTCATGCTTGCCCAGATTCTCCTCGAACAGTTCAACCTGATCGAGTGGCTTTCGCGCTGGCTCGGATGGCTTATGCGCATTTTCGGCCTTGACCCCTCGATGAGCTTTCTGTGGATTGTGATCAACATCGTGGGCTACGCGTATGGGGCGGGTGTCATCAAGGCGGCGCGCGACGAGGGGCGGATGACCGCGGCGCAAGGGGACCTTTTCAACCACCACGCCGCGATCTCCCATTCGCTCTTTGAAGATACGGTGCTCTACGCCGCGATCGGTCTGCCTGTCTTTTGGCTCATGGTACCGCGCCTTGTGCTCTCGTTGGCCATTGTCTGGGCCGAGCGTCTGCGCCGCTCGGTGTTGGGCATTACAGTCCGCTGAATGTCAGCCAGCCGCCGACAAGATGGAGAAGGCTCATGATGCCCATCAATTCGAGGGCAGCCAGAACGATGAAGAAGGCTAAAAAAGCATATGCGGTTGTGGGCGGTTTTTGCTTCCGGGACGTTTGTATCTGAGGCGCTGCTCCTTCGGCCACAAAATCTGCCTTGAGGGCTCTGCGATACCTTACTATTCTGTAAAGGGCAAGCCCTGCGAACAAAAGCCAAATCCCTGCGCCGATGAGGTGCGATGCGAGAGGAGAAGCAGCCTCGAAGTCGAGAAGGGCAGAGCCTGTCTGCGCGGCCATGGCCGGGATACGCGAGACGGATCCCAGGAGCATCACGGTCCCAAAGGCTATGAGGAGTATGCCGGAGGCGATGCGTACTCCCTTACCGTGCCGTTTAAGAAAGCTTAGCAGGGGAGAGAGTCGCTCGAAGAAGAGGGCGCTCGCGACAAAGGGAATGGCGAAGCCGGCGGAATAAGCGATAAGAAGCAGCGCCACGGCGCCGACGTTCGTCTTCCTCGCTGCCATGAGCAGAATCGAGGCCAGAATCGGCCCTATACACGGAGACCACCCCGCGGCAAAGGCTAGCCCCATCAAAAAGGCGTTGACTTCACCCCGCCCCCTGCCTGAAAATTTTTGGATGAGCCTGGCGTCATTGTTCAGAATGCGAATAAAATCGAACATGAGGTTGAGGCCCAGCACGATCACAATGATGCCCGCAATCTTCCCGAAGAGCTGAGAAGTGCCGCCTCCGATGAAGTTCATTCCTCCGGAGAAGACGATACCCAAGACCGTAAAGGCGAGCGTGAAACCTGCGGAGAACATCAGGCTCGTGCCCAGGAGCTTGGCTTTCTGCTGCCGACCGGCAAGCTCCTTCACGGTAAAGCCGGACAAGAGCGAAAGATATGCGGGGAGCAGCGGAAGGACGCAGGGGGAAATGAAGGAGACGAGCCCTGCGGTCAGTGCCGCGAACAGGTCAGGCTGATTCATTTCCGTGCAAGTTCCTTCATGATGGCCACGAATTCAGGATTATCATAGTCGAAGGGGCCAATGAAGCCTGCGATGAATTTTCCGTTTTTGTCGAGAATATAGGTGGTGGGGATTCCGATGGAAGCATAGGTGCTTGCCAGGCTGTTCTTGGGATCGACGTAGACGGGATAGGTGATTTTGTTTTCTTCAAGGAAGGACTTGACGCTCTTGGGGGATTCGCCCAGGTCGACAGCCATGATTTCGAATTTTTCACCTTTCATGATTTCATGAAGTCTCTGAATCGTGGGGATCTCCTCTTTACAGGGTGGGCACCATGTGGCCCAAAAATTGAGGAGTGTGACGTTTCCTTTTGTGGAAAGCCGGCTCTTCATTTTTCCGTCGACAGAGGCGACGTTGAAATTGGGCTGCTCGGAAGGCTGATCGAAGACATAGAAACCGAGAGTCTCGAGGCGCGCCGCATACCAGGGCCTGACCTCGGCGCCGAAGACCAATCCGGCGGAAAAGAACAGTATCAATATAGCGAGAAGCAATCGGGAGACGGTGCCGCGTCGCATGGTATCCTCCTGATATCGTAAGGGCATGGCGTCTGTAAGGGCGCCGATTTGGGCAGTCAAACTGCAACCTTGTAGTCTAACATATAAAGTTTAATATATAATAAACCGATGGGCAATGGGGCATGGTAGAGAGTAACAAGGCGGCGCTGAGGGGCGTCGGCCGAGCCCTATAGTCCTCGATAATCCGTTGCCGCGAGACCGCGAAATCATTAGTATTCAATTTAAGTGTTCCAAAGAGTGTTACAAGGAGTCGTATACAATGAAATCAGCAGAGCCGCAGACTGGCGAAACCGAAGCAAAACGGCCTGAAGAATCCCTCAACGAACGTTTTCTTAAAACTCGGACAATCCTCCTCGTCGGCGAAGTCGATAAGGATCTCTCGGAAAAAGTCGTGAGGCAGCTTTTGCTGCTCGACAGCATTTC
>DIXD01000070.1 GCA_002435985.1 Spirochaetaceae bacterium UBA6089 | reverse complement strand
CGGACGTAGAGGTACCGGACCTAGACTCCTCCGATGTAGGTCCCTCCCCCTGTGCCGGCAATCGATTGCGTCTTCCGAAAAAACGAATAAGCGGAAGAAGACTCAGACTCCCCAGCGCGAACCGTATTCCATTGAAGGCGAATGGACCAATGTGTTCCATCCCGACTCGCTGCGCCACGAACGCAAGCCCCCATACAACTGAGGTCAAAAGCAGCATACCATCTGCGCGCAGGGCCTTCTTCTGCATAACTCTCTCCTCGAATATCGATTTCAGCGCATTGTAGCGAAATCCTTCGCCACATGCCAGCAGGCCGAGATAGATTTACTTTATGGTCAGAACAAGGAAAGAATTTTGGTGGGCTTGCAGCATTCTTAGTTTAGCGTCACACATAGCACTCGAGCCTCTTTTGATTCTTTTATCCCGCCGTCCATCCCCCTTGTGCGAACCATTCGCAAACATTAGCCTATGTCATGGCGACTCCATCGAAACTCCGGGCCTTCTATGCCTTTTCCTTCCTCAAGAATCTCCAGTTCTTCGGAGCTCTGGCGGTGCCGTTTTATCTGTACCGCCTGAATTTCAATTACGGCCGCATGTTCATCCTCGAGGCCATTTTTTCCGTGGCCATGATGCTCCTCGAGATCCCGGCAGGGGTGGTAGCGAACAAGTGGAGCAGGAAAGTCTCGCTGTTTCTGGGTTTGTTCTTTCTCACCCTTGGATTCTTTGCGTTTGGTGTCTTTTGGGCGTTCTGGATCCTTGTAGTCGGCGAGGTGGTCTGCGCGCTTGGCATGACCTTCGTAACCGGGGCCGACAAGGTCTTCCTATACGAGTTTCTGGCCGCCAAATCTTTAGGAGGAGAGGCGCCTAAAATCTTCAGTAGATATGAGGCTGCGGGTACAGTGGGGTGCTTCCTCGCCTTTCCATTGGGCTCGCTCTTCGCGGGGAGCGGTATCTTGCCCTACGAGGTGGTTCTGGGGCTCGTGTTTGTGTTTACGGTTGTGGCTATGGCCCTCTCTGGTGTAGCCTTGTTTGGGGTGAAGGAGTCCTACGCCGCACCAACGGACGGAGATTTTCTACGGCACGGGGTTGAGGGTTTTTTTATTATCTTCAGAAAGAATTCTTTAAGAAATTTCGGTCTTGACTACGCGGCGATCTCCGTGCTCACCTTTTTCATGTTCTGGTTCTATCAGTCCCTGCTTGCGAGAGAAGGTGTGCCGGTCTCCTAGAACGGCTTTGCGGGGGCTGGGTTCAACCTCGGGGCGATACTCATTCTTTCCGCGACGAGGTCACTTCAGAAACCCTTCAGCGCGCGGAAGATACTGCTTTTCTCTTCGCTGATTCCGGGCATACTCTATATTGTGACTGGAGCGGTCCATGGGCTCGTCGTGGCGCTCATCGCGATGTCCGGCATTGTCATGCTCAAGCTGTTCCGGATGCCGATGCTCTAGGCCGCCATGAATACGCTGATCAGCGACGATCACAGCGCAGCCGTGCTCTCAGACATCTCGATGGAGGAACGCATTCTCCTTGCCCTATTGTATCCATTCGTCGGCGCGCTCGCGGACAATTCTGTCGATCTGACGCTGATCATTCTGGGTGGCCTTACCATACTTGCGTTCTTTTTCCTGTGCATCGGGAGGCTGAGGGAAGAAGAGGCGCTGGCTGTTGCGCAGGGGCGATAAGGACGGGTCGATAATGCTATGCGCAGAAAAGAGGCCTACCCGGACCGATCATAGTGAGTTCGACAAGATGCTATACAAAGGTCTCGTCAGGACCACTCATGTCGTGTTCGCCCTCGCCCCATCCTCGAAGATGAAAGCTTCGCTGCCGGCATCGAGGCCGGTTACCGTGACATCATGAAATCCGCACGACGCATGACGAATCCGGATTCCGCGCGCGTCGGTCTCGGGTATGCCTTCGAACATTTCCGACTCGGAGACGGGCACTAAATCGTGGTCTGCCAGGCCGATATGGCAGTGTTTCATGGTCAGATGCTCGATGGGCGCTTCGGGAAGGCCTGCAATATATCCCGCTGACGCGCGGCAATACTGTGCGTCGAGGCCTGAGATTTCGATTTTCCGGAAATGTGGAGTGAGTGCGTCTACTGGCATTGGGGTAAGCGAGAAGAGTTCCGCTTTTTTGTCGGGCTTTGCGCCGCAGCGGTAGTACATATTGATGGCAACGGGGCAGAGGACTCTCTCCATAATCAGATTATTAAAGCGCAGATTGCTGACAACCCCGCCTCTTCCGCGTCGTGTCTTGATGCGTATTCCTCGGTCTGTCCCCTCGAAGCGGCAGTTCTCCACGGAGACCTCGCTGATTCCGCCGGCTGTCTCGCTGCCGATGACGACACCCCCGTGTCCCCGTTTAAAGAGGCAGTTGTGGATGCTGATTCCTTTCGAAGGTTTTCCTTCACGTAGGCCGCGTTCGCCGGCACCCGCCTTGATGGCGATGCAGTCGTCGCCGACGTCGATGATCGTATGTTCAACCCTGACGTCCGTGCATGAGTCGATATCGATGCCGTCGGTGTTGGGGGCATCTGGAGGATTCTGCACAAAAACATCGCGGATGGTTACATGATCCGAAAATACGGGGTGAATGGTCCAAAAAGGCGAATTTCGGAATGTCAGGCCTTCGATATGTATGTTGGAACATCTGAAACATTGGACAAGAGGCGGTCGCAAGAATTGCATCTCTCTGCCACCACCGCCCGAGGGCTGGTCGATGAGGTCCTTGTTGTATTCCGCGAGAGCAATCTCTATCGGCTCGACAGGCCCCGACTGATGGGCACTTTTTTTGAGTTTGATTGAGGTCCACCATGGCTCTCCGTTTCCATCTATGATTCCTCTGCCCGTCAGCGCTATATTGTGTGCCTCTCTGGCGAAGATGAGGGGATGCATCCCAAAACACACTATTCCTTCCCAGCGTGTAAGCACGGGAGCATACCGCCAGACATCGGGAAAGAATTGCAACACCGCGCCTTGTTCGAGTTCCAGCGTAGTGTTGTCGAAGAGCTCGATGGGGCCGGTGAGGTAGATGCCACAGCCCACCTTGAGGGTCCCTCCGCCTCCATGTTTCAGTGAAGAGAACGCGGCGGCGAAGGCTTTTGAATTATCGGTGAGCCCATCGCCCCTCCCACCGAATTCTCCGATGTCTGCTGTCATGTCGTGCTCTGCAATGTTCTTTTTATAGAGCCGAGATTAAAAATCCGCAATTGTCTTTGATGCCTAAGAATTGGATTTTTCTGTCTTATGAGTGCGGCCATACAAAAATGTTGACAGTATAGTCAGAAGGGGAGCACAATGGATACTCTATGCAGGCATATTATTCGAGGATTGCCTTTCTTTTGGCATCGCTCCACACGGGCTCGTCGCGGGGTCTGTGGAGAGAACTAATCACGGCTTCGCAATCGCAGAGCTGTGTCCTCTTCGTGTTGCCGGGAGGCCGGCTTAATGCCGTATCCGGATTTGAACACATGAGAAACGCGGTATACCGGTATGCCCGCGCTCCGAATGTCGATTCAGCGCTGTGCTGGGCTTCTACCTTGAGCGGTTTTGCACCGGAGGCTGTGGTGGAGCGCTTCTTGCTCGACACGGTAGATGTGCCGCTCGTCACTTTCGGACTTAAGATACACAACCATCCTTTTGTTGGCATCGACGCTTATTCGGGAATGAAGGCGCTGATAAAACATTTTATCCAAACCCACAGAAAAAGACGTATCGCGTTCATTGCAGGCCCTCGCCAGCATTCTTCGGCGGAAGAGCGGTACCGCGCCTACTGCGATGCCCTGAAAGAGGCACACATCGCCTACGACCCTGCCTTGGTCTGTCTCGACACACCTTGGACCGAAGGGCGCATGGCGGCCTTGCAGCTCCTAGATGAGCGCGGCCTTGTGCCCGGCAGGGATTTCGATGCACTCTGCGCGGCGAGCGATCTTTTGACCTTTGAGGCGGCGAGGTTACTGAGGGAGCGGGGAATCGATATTCCCTCTGATATTCCAGTCGGTGGGTTCAACGACTCGGAGGAGAGTCGCATTTTTTCCCCTCCTCTGACGACGGTGCACATGCCCTTCAGTCATCAGGCGCAGCGCGCGCTCCGCATGCTTTCTGAGATGCGCAGCGGAGCATCGATTTTCGACACAACGCTCAAGGCAAGGCTTGTTATCCGAAGTTCTTGCGGATGTATGCTGAATTCGATTCGAAGAGCGATCAGATCGAAGGTAGGAAAGGCGCTTCCTGGCGATTTGGTCAGAGCCTTCGAGATGTCGCTCTCCACAAAGCAGGATCGCCCATTTATGGTGCTGGTCGAAAAGATGCTGGATGAGAACATTGAAACCGATGGAAACATCGTAGAGCTGCAGGGCACGCTCTCAGCCCTCCGTACTGAATTTCTGAGACAAGCACGTTCTTCCGCTGAGGCGGAGAGGGTAGAGGCGCTCATACATCAGGGGATGGTCGCTCTATGTCTTGCCGAAGGAAGAAAATATGAGTATCGACTCTGGAAAGAGAAGCAAGTTGAACAAAAGCTCAATCTCTTCAATCAGGAATTGCTCTGTGCGAAGGACATCCAGTCGCTCGTTGGCGCGGTTGCAGCGAGACTACCCGATCTCGGTATATCGAGCGCCTATCTCGTGACGCGCGACAAGCATGGCTTGCTGCTCTTTCGTGGGGGATTCAAAAAAGGGAAGGAGGATCCTTCGGCGGTGGTCATCCGTCCGCGCCGGCTGTACGAAGTGGTCCCGCAGGGCTGTTTACTGCCGGAGAGGATCATGCCGTCCGAGCCAGGCACGTATTTTATCCTACCACTCTTCTTCGAATCGAAGGACCTTGGGCATCTATTGGTGCAAGCGATCGATATCGACCCTTCTGTCTACGAAGAAATTCGCTCGGCCCTTTCGTCCGCGCTGAGGGGAATAATGCTTTTCGAGGATGGGGATGAGGCGCGCAGGCGTGCCGAAAAGGCGGAAAAGTCGAAATCGGACATCGTAGCCGTAATCTCACGAGAACTTCAGAACTCGATCGATGCATTCAATGCAGCGACAGCGCTAAGCGCGAATGGACCCGAAGCCTTTGGACGAGAAGTCCAAGGACAGGAAGTATCGAGGCTGAAGGAACTTGTGCAGTACTTGCTGGACCTCTCGCAGGCAAAGTCGGATGCGGTGTTGGCGAAAGCCTCTCTCTTCGATCCTTATGCGTTCTGCCTCTCTTGGGCGGAAGGCCGCCTGGACGACAGCGCATGCGGATTGAAGATCGCATGCGCCGAACAACCCGCCAGCTACCCTGCGCTTTACGGCGACAGAGACCGACTTGCGAGAATACTGTCGATCCTCGCGCAGCTCCTCTCGGAGACGTACCAGACTGATGTGCTGTGGCTTTCTTTTTCCGTCGTAACACAAGGATGTACTCTGGTACTCTCACTGCCGCCAGGCCGGCTCCCGAGTAGATCAGATCATGATATTTTCCAGCATGGAAAGGATATTCGCCTCGAGCTTGCCAGACAACTTTCGGTCCTTCATGGGGGTCACATTAGGTTTGTGGAAGACAGAGAAGGACCTTCAGTCATATTATCGCTGCCGTATCCGACATTACAGGGAGCAATTCGCACTATGCCGGACGATTCAAAGCGTGTACTTTGCTTCTGCCCAGATCGGGCCGTGGCCAGGGCCTTTTCTCATTCGGTCGAAAAGTCTATGCTGGTGCTCCCCTACAATGCCGTCTTCAGTCAGAACATCTCCGAGGCGGAGCGAGTGCTCTTGTATCTTGATCCTGCAGATATCGACCACGAGACTCTGGCTGCACTCTCTTTTATGCTTGATCAGGATATCGTTCAGAGAGCCGAGATCTACATCGCACTCCATCCTGGCGTTGGAGAGGCCGTGCTGGGACACGCCGCAGACGCAGCGGAGGTAGTACGCTCGATTCTGTTCTCGGAATCTTCTTCCTCGATTTTAGTGGTCGGAAGCGAGCGAGCATCCAGTTCGAACATGACCGCCATTCAGAGTCTTGCGCAGGAGGCGGGGATGAAACTCGTCGCATGTACCTCTCCTGCGGTGGCGGAAGCAGCCTTGAGTCGGTGGCAGTCTGCGCTCTTTCTAGTATTTGAGACAAGGGTGGGGAGTCAAGGCTTCGGCCCCATTCTGCAGAGGTTTCCAAGCGTGCCTGTAATCGTGGCATCGCGATTCTTTGGGAAAGAAGAAGAATGGGCTGGTGTCCTTGCTCGCCCCCACGCAGTTTTCTGCAACATTGGAGAAGTTTTTTCTGATTTACTGATAGGCTTGATCCGGCGTGCCCTGGCAGGACAGAAATTCCTCCCCCCTCCGACCGCCACCGTTGTCGCTAAATGTATTTTTATCTTGAACAAGACCTATGCCGATCAACTTTCGCGCTGGAAGTTGGCTTCTTTGCTCAACACGAGCGAGGATTACCTCAGCAGGATTTTTCATAGGCAGATGGGTGTTTCGCTCTGGGAATACCTTGCAAGGCTCCGCATCGTCCACGCGATTGACCTGTTGCGATCGACCGGCGCGAGCCTCTCGGAGATCGCCGATAGGACCGGTTTCCGAGACGAGGCGTATTTCTGTAGAGTTTTCAAAAGAATAACGAATGCCACACCAGGCTCCTTTCGCAGTGGATCCTCTACCGAAGTCAGAAAAGTACAAAAATCTGACTGAAAAAGAGCAAGGTTGTCGCCTATTATAACGATGGACGAACAATCTATGGAAGGACAATCGATTCTATTGAAGAACCCTGTTTCTCATACACTATGGCGCCGCATCGTGCGGCATAAATCCATATATCTGGTTGCTTCGTTGTCATTTATTTATTTCATCATATTCAAGTATGTGCCTATCTGGAACGCGCAGATCGCCTTTCGCGATTTTCAGGCGCTGGAAGGGGTCACTGGAAGTCCCTGGATCGGCTTCAAGAATTTCTCTGATTTCGTCAACAGCTATTATTTTTGGGAATTGATCCGCAATACGGTTTTTTACAGTCTTGGGAAAATGTTGTTCTCTGTCCCCGCTGCGGTCTTTCTCGCGGTGGCGCTCTATGAGTGCCGCGTGTTCTGGCTTAGAAAGACTGTACAGACAATGGCATATTTGCCGCACTTCCTCTCATGGGTCATTATGTACGCCATACTTCTGGCCATCCTGTCGCCTTCGAATGGCATTTTGAACGACTTCATCAAGGTGTTCGGTGGGGAGCCAATTTCTTTCATGACCGACACGAAGGCCTTCCCGTGGATCGTCATACTCTCCGACACATGGAAGGAGACGGGGTGGAGCGCGATCATTTTCCTCGCGGCGCTTATGGGCATCGATCCGTGTCTTTTTGAGGCTGCGGCAGTAGAGGGGGCTAGCGCGTGGCAGCGAGTGCGCTACATCACGCTTCCTGCAATAAAACCAGTGATCGTCGTGGTTGTGCTACTCAAGCTCGGCACAGTGCTCGATGCAGGCTTCAACCAGATATTTATGTTGTATTCGCTGCCGGTCTACAGCGTCGCCGATATCATCGACACCTGGATTTACCGACAGGGCATCCTCGAGTTCCGCTTTGGGCTCGCTACGGCCGTGGGGCTGTTTAAAGGCGTGTTCGGTCTTCTGCTCCTGGTCGGGTCGAATAAGCTCATCAAGCGGTATACGGGCAATGGCCTCTATTGAAGGTAAGCCGGTATGACGAGCACGATCAAGCTGACCAGAAGCGACAGGGTCTTTCACATCTTCATCGACGCGGCGCTCGCGCTGATACTCGCGTTGCTCATCATACCCATATGGAGCACGCTTACGCTTTCCTTCCGGCCTAATGACTTCATTGGTTCGGCACTCGACGGCATGATCCTGCCGCCATGGAAATGGTCCACTGCAGCGTACAAAGCCCTCCTGGGTCACCGCTCGTTTTTGAGCGCAGCGGGCAACAGTTTCCGCATCTTCTTCGAAGGGGTCATCACCGCGCTTTTTTTCACCGTGCCGCTTGCCTACGCCCTGTCGATAAAAACTCTGCCGGGAAGAAAGTTGCTGTATGGTATAGTCCTTGTGCCGTACCTCTTCAACCCTGGTCTTGTTCCGAATTACCTTTTGGTGACAAAGTTGGGCCTTACCAACACGCTCGCGGCGGTTTTCTTACCTGGCGCGGTCAGTGTGTACAACACGCTCATCATGAAGAGTTTCTTCGAAGAGTTGCCGGAGGAATTGAAAGAATCGGCGCGCATAGACGGCGCTTCGGAACTGACGGTGCTACTCAAGATCATTTTACCGCTTTCGAAGCCAATTCTGCTCACGATTGGGCTCTACTACGGCGTTCACTTCTGGAACGACTTCTTCAACGCCATGCTCTACATCAACGATGCAAAGCTTCAGCCTTTGCCGATCCTCTTGCGGAACATTCTTCTGTCTTCGGGCATGAACGAGTATGTAGAGGCAAACGCCTTCGGCGAGGCGCCGATATATGCCATCAAGGCGGCGAGTGTGTTTTTAGCGGCGATCCCAATGCTCGTCGCCTATCCGTTCATCCAGAGGTACTTTGTCAAGGGTACGATGCTAGGGAGCATTAAGGGATAGCATTCCGTGAGGCATTTTGCCATCGAAGGAGGTGGAAGAAATGAAAAGAATCGTAAAAGCCGGCATGGTCGTGCTCTTCATGCTGGTGGTCATTGCGTCTGCATTCGGACAGGGGACAAAGAAGCTGGTGCCGATCGAACTCTGGTACGGCGCGGCAATCACCGAGGCGGGGCCTCCGCCCGACGACTGGGTATTCTACAAGATTGCGAGAGAGCAGCTCGGCATTGATCTCAAGCTCATGGCCGAGCCATCGAACGAGAATGATCAGGACGTGAAGATTCTTGCCGCGGCGGCGGCGAATCAGCTGCCTGACATTTTCATGGTCCGACGCGAGCCATGGCAAATTCTCATTAAGCAGGGACTCGTCGCCGAAGTCGACGACATGTACCCGCTCATGCCGCATCGCGTCGAGCACTGGTTCAACCAGGATAGCCGCAACTATACGACGATTAACGGTAAGAGCTACGGGCTGGCCTTTCCCGGTTCGTTGCAGAAGAATGAGGGTCTCGTTATTCGCAAGGACTGGTTGGATAAGCTCGGACTTAAGATGCCGACTACCCTCGACGAGTTCTTCAATGTCTGCTATGCCTTCACCTACAACGACCCGGACGGAAACGGCAAAAACGACACCTATGGTTTCGGTGCATTCGTGGAATACTTCGATCAAGAACAATATCTGGGCCGCCGCTTCGATCCCATTATGGGCGCCTTCGGCGTCGCAGGCACCTGGAACATGACCAAACAGAATTTCGGACTCAACGTCAAGAAACCCGAGTATTACGAAGCCATGCAGTTTGTAAAGAAGATGATCGATGCCAAGGTAATCGATCCTGACTGGCCGAGCCTCAAGAAGGATGATTTTAGGGCTGCATGGAAGCAGGGCAAATTCGGCATTATGCGTGAGCAGTTTGCCGCGCTTGCCGCAGCGGCGAACTATGCACCCTTCGACAAGAACTTCCCCAATGGTGAATGGACTGCTCTTCCTCCGCCCAAAGGTCCGAGCGGAAAGAGCTCGGTGGGGGTCTATGATATGAACTATCGCATTTACGCGGTTTCGACCAAGGCTGCGAAGGCAGGGAAGAAGGAGGCCATTGCCAGACTCCTCGACTACATGGCGACGGATGAAGGCTACAAACTCATCGGTTGGGGCATCGAGGGCGTCAACTATTCCATCGATGCTAACGGTAACATCAGCGACAAGGGGGTCCCCGAGGACACCAAATTTTCCTCTCCGAAGGGACAGACGGTCACCCAGCTAAGAAATATGGTCTTTTACAATAGCGAGATGGAACTTATTTCGAGGTATCCGTATTTCAAAACCGCAAATGGCCGCACCATGGGACCCCTGCTTTACCTCAAGACATTCCAAAGCTTCCCGTGGACGAACGTGACCGGTTCCGGCACCATAAAGCCTCATCCTAACAATGCGGACCTGAAGCGCTACATCAATCAGGGCGTCCAGGAGTTTGTGCTCGGTAAGCGCCCGCTCACGAAAGAGAATTTTGCAGCTTTTGTCGCGCAAATGGACAAGCTCGGGGCAGCGGAGTGGGAAAAGACCGCACGCCGGGAGATGGAAGAAGCAGGGTATCTGCAGTAAGAACTACAGGGGTGCGCTATGAATCCCGACAGGACAGCCGTATATCTTCAGGTTCTTGCATCGGCTACCGCGGCTGCCCTGGTCGACTGCAGGCCTTCCTCGGTCAGATGGAATTACGAGACGGGGCTCCTCTTGCACGCGCTTGGGGAAGCCTCGGAGCATGTCTTCGGTGGGCTTCTCGATGAGGCTGTTCTAGAGCGCCTTAAGGCGCTGATTCTTTCTGATGGCACGATCAGTGGTTATTCGAAAGAAGAATTCAATCTAGACCAGATCAATGCCGGAAAAGAGCTGTTCCGTCTCTGGAAGACGGACAGCTTTCATTGCTCCAAGAGAGCGATCTCGATACTTATCGAACAACTTGTGCAACAGCCACGGACGCTCTCAGGGTCCTACTGGCATAAAAAAATCTATCCTGACCAGGTGTGGCTCGACGGTCTGTACATGTTCGGGCCCTTTCAAGCCCGCTGTGGGGTGGAGTTCGGCCTGCCCGAGCTTATCGACGACGTCTGTCGGCAGTTTCTTACTGTTCAGTCCAGCATGCGACATGAGGCGACAGGGCTTTATTACCACGCAAGAGATGAGAAAAGGGAGTCAAAATGGGCGCACCCGCAGACCGGCTGCTCGCCGCACGTGTGGGGTAGGGCAGTCGGCTGGCTGAGCATGGCGCTCGTCGATACTCTCGACTGGATTCCCCCTACACATGGCCAGCGTACCTTGCTGGTGGGTATGCTGGCCGAGCTCCTCGACGCGGTGGTTCGAGCGCAGCAGGCCTCGGGGCTCTGGTTCCAAGTTATGGATGAACCTTCGCGCCGCGGCAACTATGAGGAGACATCCGCATCCGCGATGTTTGCCTACACGCTGTACAAAGGTTTGAGGAAGGGATACGCCTCCGACGGCGTACAGAAGGAGAGATGGAAGTGGGCTGCGGATTCGGCCTTGGAAGGCATCGTTGCCAAACGTCTGCGCTGGGACTGCGACTGCGGTCCAAGACCACCCCGCCTTCACCTTGGGGGAATCTGTAGGGTGGCTGGCTTGGGCGGAGACCCTTACCGCGACGGCTCCTTTGGATATTATGTTCACGAACCAATCGTCTCCGACGATTTCAAGGGAACGGGTCCCTTCATGCTTGCCCTCACCGAGGCTCTAAAGGACTCTCGGGGCTGAACGGAGCTGAGTAAAGCAGCGGCAATTTTTAAATTTTTTGCGCAATTTTCTGCACAGTCGCACCGGTGCACTCCCGCGCCGTGACCTTGCGGTGGCCTCGATCGAGATGCTCTGCGAGGTCCCGACAGGGGTGGTGGCGGACAAGTGGGGTAAGAAAGTCTCACTGTTTCTGGGTTCGACACCCCTCGATTATTCCTTCTCGAACGGCACCCCGAGCGCGGCGGGCGGCGTCGCGTTCATTGCGCGCAGGACCCTTACTATGTCCCGGCGGACATTCTCCGGAAGGCGCGCGAGCGAGCGGTCTACCCATTCCGCATTGCCTATGTTGACGAAGAGGAGGGTGAGGATCATGAGGGGAAAGGGCGCGACCTGGAGGACCTGTGAGGGCACCGAAGGCAGGCTGGGCTGGAGCACGAGGCCGAGCCACTGCAGAAATGCAAAGAGATAGGCGCCGAATGCCGCTCTGAATGGTTTCCAGCCGCCGAAGATCGTAATCGAGAGCACAATCCAGCCGATGCCGTCGAGGCCTGAGATGGTGCCTTTCCAGCCTGCCTTTATCGAAAGCGAGTAGATCGGCCCTGCAAGGCCGGCTATTGCGCCGCCGATGGCGGCGTACAGGTAGCGCAGGCGGTTTACGTTGGCCCCGCGGATATAGGCTGCGGCAGGCCGCTCCCCGACGCCGCGCAGGGTGAGTCCCGGCCTCGTCCTGAAGATAAAAAACCACGCAGCGACGATGAGGATGAACGAAAGGTAGGTCATAACATCCTGGCGGAACAGAATCGTGCCCAGGACGGGTATCCGTTCGAGGCCTGGGATAGGAACTTGAGAGATGCGCGGTCCGACCTTGCCCATGATGGGATTTCCGAGGAAATAGGAGAGGTCGCGGCAGAGCTGGGCGAGCACAAAGCCCACCGCCACCTGCGACTGGAGCAGGGTCAGGCTTGCGAATGTCACGACGAGGGAGACGAGGGCCCCGATGGCCGCCCCGGCCAGAAACCCGAGCACCACACTGTTCGTCGCGAGCGCCACTGCGAAGCTTCCCATCGCGGACAGAAGGATCATGCCGTTCATGGAGAGGTTGAGCACGCCGGCCCGCTCGGAGATGGTCTCTCCGATGACGGCGAAGAGCACGGGCGCTGCGGCCGCCAGGACGCCGGCAATGCTTGTGACGAGGGCTGAACTGTTCATGGTGTCCTCTTTGTTTTTTTGAGAAGCCTTGCGCGGACTCCGTGTCCCAGAATGACAAAGAGCACCAGAGTTCCCTGAAGAACGCCCGCGAGCGAAGAATCCAGCTTGAGGACGATCGGCAGCTGAATCGATCCCACGTTGAGGGCGGCGAAAAACAGGGCTACGGGCGCGGCGAGGCTCGCGCGGTAGCCTACCAGCAGGGCCACCATGAGGCCGAGGTAGCCGTAGCCCGACGAGATCGAGGGAATGAGCCGGTGATAGACGGCCGTCACCTGCACAGCGCCGGCGAGACCCGCGAAGACGCCGCAGATCGCAAAGGAAGCCATCATGTTCTGCCAGGTAGAAATGCCGAGGATGTAGGCCGACCTCGGATTCCTGCCGACAGCCTTGAGCTTCAGGCCGAAGTAGGTGCCCTCGATCATGGTGTACACCGCGATGATGCCGACGATGGCGATCGCGATGGTCGCCGGCGTAAGCCTCGAAGAACCGGCGGCGATCGGCATCCAGAGAGAGCGGTCGAAGGGCAGGGTCCCCGACATGGAGGCGACGCCGGGGCGCTTCCAGGGCCCGAAGATGAGCCAGATATTGAGCGCCGTGGCGACGAAGTTGAGCCCGAGTCCGCCGAATATTTCGTTTACTCCGCCGAATGTCCGTAAGGCTCCTGCGAGCAGGGCCCAGAGCGTCCCCCCGAGAACGCCGGCGAGCACCGCAATGGTGAGGATAATGCCGGGGTTCCACCCCGAATCCTGGAGGAGTCGCATCGCCCAGGTGGTGAAGATGGCGCCGAGCGTGATTTGCCCCTCGATGCCTATATTCCAGAGCCCAACCGTGAACGTGACGAGGAGTCCTGAAGTGGCCAGAAGAAGCGGCACCCACGAGACGAGGACGTTGGACGCGACGTCCCAGGAACCCACCGCGCCGAGCGCGATGTATTTGTAGGCGGCAAAGGGTTGGGCCCCGGCCAGGAAGAGTACCAGGTTGGCGATGAGGAGGGCAAAGAGGATGGCTCCGATCTGAAAGAGAAGCCTGTTGCCGCGGGTGTCACGCATGGGATACCTCCGTCTCGATCGAGTCCCAGTCTTTGCCGCCGATAAGACGGCCTAGGCGCTCGACTGTCAGGGTGCTCGCCCTCAGAGGCGGTGTCACCCGCCCCGCGAAAAACACGAGCACGCGGTCGCTGTACTTGAGAATTTCATGGAGGTCGGAGGAGATGAACACAATGGCCGTGCCGCGGGCGCAGCGCTCTTTGAGCTTGCCCCAGATGTAGATGGTCGACTCGACATCGAGCCCCCTCGTCGGGTGTTCGATCAGGATGAGCTTCAGAGGATCGCGCATGAGGGCGAGGAGGGCCCGTTGCTGGTTGCCGCCGGAAAGCGATTCCACGGGGCTGTCCGGTCTACCTTTGATGTTGAAGAGCGAAATGCGACTCTTCGCGAGTTCCTCCGATTTTTTGCGGTCGATAAAGAGGCCTTTCATCCCTTCGGATAGGATGAAGTGCTCCGTGAGCGAAAGGCCCGGGATAAGGGCCTGTTCGAGCCGCGCGGCGGGAAGATAGACCACGCCTTTCTTGCGGAACTCGTGGTAGGTTTTGCCTGTCATGTCCTTCTCGTCCTCGTCGAGGCATATGGAGCCTTTTACGGGTTGTGCAAGGCCTGCACAGGCGCTCAGAAAGAGTATCTGGCCGGAGCCCTCCATGCCTGCCACACCGATGACCTCTCCGGCGCGAACCCTAAGGTCGATGTTCTTGATCTGGATTCTTATCCCCTCTAACTCGACGTGCTTCGCATGCAGCACAGTCGTGCCCATCCGCAGCTGTGTCTTGGGCTCTTGAGGAATCTCTTTGCCGAACATCATCTCGACCAGGACCTTCGTATCGAAGGGAGGCTCTACTGTACCGACAAGTCTCCCTTGTCGGAGGACTGTTGCTCGGTTGCAGAGCGCCTCGACGTCTTCGAGCTTGTGGGAGACGAAGAGCACGGTCATGCCCTCAGACGCGAGCTTTTTCAGGGTCGCAAAGAGTTTTTCCTTCTGCGGAAGGCTGATACCGGTCGTCGGCTCGTCCAGGATGAGTACGCGCGAGCCCAACCACAAAAGACGGAGAATCTCGAGTTGCTGGCGCTCTCCCACAGTGAGGGTGTCAACATAGGATTCGGGGTCGATGGAAAAATCGAAACGGGTCGCGAGCTCGTTGAATTCGCGGATAGCCGCCCGTCGGTTCGGAATAAGCCCGCCTTTTTTGCCCAGAATAAAATCATCGATCACCTTGAAGGGAGGGAAGTCCAGCGGGTCCTGATGCAGCATGCCGATGCCCTGCCGTATCGCATCCGCCGGGTCATCGATGGTTACTTTTTCTCCATCGAGGATGATGTCGCCTGAATCGGAACTATAGAAGCCCGAGAGGATTTTCATGAGAGTGCTTTTCCCCGCGCCGTTCTCACCAAGGATACCCTCGATACTGGAGGAGGGCACCGTAAAAGAGATATTGTCGTTTGCGCGCACCGCACCGAAACACTTCGTGATTCCTCGTACCTCAACCTGCATTGCTGCCTTCTTTTCGCTCTTTCCATACACCGCGGAGGCGCGGAGAGTGCCGATAGGCCGCTCCGTGCCTCCGCAAGTGCCGTAAAAAGGGCATTTTTACTATGTATACCTGCTTATCTTGATACCGACTGCCCTTCCATGCCCTGCAACAGCTGCGGCAGATACCAGATCTGCTGGTCGGTGGCCTTCTCGCCCTTCTTCAGAAACACGGAGCCGTCCTGATAGTTGAGGGGGCCGACCCAGAGGTTCAACCCTTTACCGAGTTCGCCGATGAACTTGTCGACGGCCGCTGAGGCCTCCTTGGAGAGGGTGCCCTTGTTGAAGCCGACCGCCGAGGTGTCGAGGTTGTTGATGTTCTTCCAGTCAGGATCGTTCCACTCGAAGTGGTTCTTCCAGGTCCCGTTTATGGCGGATTTTGCGGCGTTTAAGTACGCCGGCCCCCAGTTGAAGTAGGGAACGCCGAGCGAAACGCCCTTGCCTTCGTCGAGGGCTTTGGCATAATCGTAGGGGATTGCCCAGACCTGCTTGCCCTGGGCCGTGTACTTCGCTGCTTCGGCCACCGCCTCGGTGGTGTCGATGCCAGAGATGACGACATCGAAGCCCGAGTTGAAGAAATCGTCCGCAACCTGGGTCGGATCCGAAGTGACACCCGGGATATTGAACCAGAAACCGATCCAGGTGACCTTAAAGGTCAGCTTTGCCGGGTCTTTCTTGAGGTAGTTGACCCAGGCATAGCGGGCGCCGAGGTAGGCGGAGGCAGCGAGACGACGGGTTTCATCATTGATGAGTGGGCCGAGGTAGCCAATTTTGCCGGTCTTGGTCGTCATCGCCGCCGCGACGCCAGCGACCATCTTCATGTATTCCATCTTGCCCATGATGTTGATCATGTTGGGAAGGGGTAAGTAGTTCTTGCCTTCTTTCCACTGCTGCGAGCCCGAGGTGAGGATGACGAAGATCTCCGGATGGTCTTGGGCGAACCTGATGGCCTCGTCGGTCATGTCATCCGAACTGAAGATCACGAGCTTCGCCCCTTGGGCCACGAGGCTTTCGCCGAGCTGGGATACCGTGGTGCCGGGGCGGTCCGCGGAATTTGCCTTGTCGATATACACGAGCTTGGTGCCCGGCAGTTTTGCCAGGACATACTGCACCCCCTCATAGTTTGCCTGACTCCATCCATGGTCGTTGTAGGGGCCAACCATGACCAGGCCAATGGTCAGGTTGGGGCCAGTGGCCGGAGGCACGTTCTGGGCGAAGGCCACAGAACCTGCCACAAGCGCGATGACCAGCAGCAAAAAGAGCTTGGAAATGTTGCGCATCTTATTCCTCCTTCGAAATCTTTGTCGGCAACGCCGAACAGATGATATTTCCATAACCTCGTCTCAGCCGGCCGCCGTGGCGGCACGGGCCTTCAATTTCTCCTTGAGGTCGGCGATGTCCTTTGGAATGAAGCGCACCGCGAAGATGAAGAAGGCAAAACACAATGCCCATGCCACCGTACATATGATGAGAATGGCGTTGCCGAGCGTGCTCCTGTCGGCGATGATGCCCGCCATGAGGGGCGCGAGCGCCGAACCTACCGTCTCGATGAAGTTCTGCGCGGCGTTGGTCGTAGCGCGGATCTCAGGCTCCGTCACGTCGTAGAATGACGAGAGCACATTGGGCGAGGCGAAAGGGATGAACAAGGCGGTAGCGCAGAGCATGATCCCGAATGGCAGGTGGGCTTCCATGGGGATGTTCATGGTGATCCAGAGGAGCACAGCCCCTATGGCCACCCCCGCCGCTCCTACAATGACGCGGCCCTTGGGTGTCTTCTTGAAGAGCCTGTCGCCCAGTGCTCCGCCGATCGGATAACCCGCTGCCAGAACGAGAACTGCCGGCACCATGGTTAGAAGCGTCTGCGTGTCGTCGTAGCCGCGCTCACTCTTCAGATAGTCGAAGAACCAGTATGTGATGACGTTCCATGGGAATACCCCGATGAAGCCCTGCAGGAAGAGTATGATGAGACTTTTTTTCTTAAAGAGCTCGCCGACGGTCTTCCAGCTGAACTTGAAGCGCTCGAGGTGCTCCACGGACGAGAGCTCGGGCTCCGCCGATCCGCGGGGTCTGTCCTTCACAAAGAGGAATACGACGAAGGATACGACGATACCGAGCGAGCCGGTGAGATAGAACACATTGCGCCAGCCGTAAGCCGCGCCGAAAACCAGCGCCAGCACCATGCCTATCAGGTAGCCGAAGGGCTGCGCCACCTGCAGAAAGCCGTATATTTTTCCTCTTTTTTTAGGGGGATAATAGTCTGAAATGAGGCTGTAAATCCCGGGATAGCTCGAATCATCGATACCGGTGCTCGCCCGCGTGATGAGGAATACCGAATACGTCGGTGCGATGGCATTGAGCCATGTCGTGGTCCCCCAGAGGAAGGATGCAAGCGCCAGGAGCTTGGGCCTTGAAAAGCGGTCGTAGAGCCAGCCCCATAAGGGGTAGAAGATGGCGCCTACGATCAGGGCTCCGGTGGTGACCGCGCCCATCTGGGTGTAGCTTATCTCGAAAGTATCCATGATCTGGGTCGTCAAGGGCCCGATAAGGAGCTTGTCCGCCTGATGCAACAGCATGAAGCAGAACATGACCCAGAACGCCGAATGGGCTCCTTTTACGACATTTCCTTTCGTTTTTGCCTGCATGATTTCCTGCTCCTCTGCGCGGCGATGAGCGCCGACAACATTGTAGTCTCCGTGCGCATGCATAAGAGTAGCGCAGGTTCTCCGTTCGCGCAAATCATTTTGTGCAAAAAGAAGCAAATTCCTCCGGGAAAGGGGACTCGAAGCGCATGATCTGCCCTGTAAAAGGGTGCTCTATCGTCAGGATCGTCGCGTGGAGGCAGAGTCGGCCGAGAGGGTTACTGTGGGCACCATACCGAGCGTCGCCCGCCACCGGATGGCCCGCTGCCGAAAGCTGTGCCCGTATCTGATGTTTTCTCCCCGTCTCGAGTCTGAGTTCCAAAAGCGAGTAGCGCTTTCCTTCTCTCAGGACATGCCACGCCGTGATTGCCCTGAGCGCGCCTCTTGTCTCCTCTTTGGCGACATACACCGTACCGGCGCGATTCTCGACAAGCCAGGAATCGAAAATACCGGATTCTTCCCGGAATGCGCCTTCGGCGAGGGCGACATAGACCCTCTCTTTGACGAGCTGGTTCCATCGGGACATGAGAACCTTCTTGCCCTTCGCGCTCTTTGCGAACATCATCACGCCGGAAGTGTCCCGGTCCAGGCGGTGGACGACCGCCGGCCTCGCGTGCGGATTTTCCTTTTTCATGTGATCGGTCACAATGTCGTACAGCGTCTTTACCCTAGAGCCCTCCGGTGCGATCACCGCGAGGCCTACGGGCTTGGAGACCACGATTATATCTCTGTCTTCGTAGAGATAGTCGATTTTTCCCCAGTGTCCGCCTTGTCCTGTGGTCATGGGAGCCTCTTCGCAAGCCTCGGCGCGCTCATGGCTGCGCTCAAGGCTGCGCCGGTTCAGGAAGCGTTGCCTCTGCCGTGATGGTGATGCCCCCTCGCGGTTTCTGGGTGATGCTCACGGTGACGCTTTTTGGCCTAATGGCATCGAAGACATCCTTCGCGATTTGGGCGGCGAGCGCTTCGCAGAACACTCCTTCCTCCCTGAAGGACCAAAGGTAGAGCTTGAGGCTTTTCGACTCGATGCACAGGTCTGCCGGCTCGAACTCGATCCTGACGGTTTCCCAGTCGGGCTGGCCGGTCACGGGGCAGAGGCTCGTCACTTCGTCGCTCTCGAGGACGACTTTCGTCACGGACGGCGGCGTCGGAAATGTCTCGAGCTCGCGCGAGGGCGCCCTGGTGCTTTTTCCAAGCGACTTGAATTCATATTGGGCCATGTTCATTCTCCCAGACTAAAAGGATTGTAGGCCACCTCAGTGTCGAAGGTGTCGATCTGTTCCCTACGCTTGATGAAGCCTACCACGAGGTAGGTGAGGGGCGTGAAGATCACTTCGTAGCTCACCTTGAAGAGGTACTGCGCGAGCATCATCTGCAGCAGGGACGGGCTGGGGACGATGCCGACAAAGGCGATGGATATGAAGAGTATGGTGTCGAGGCCCTCGCCCACGATGGTCGAGCCTATCGTCCTCGTCCATAGATAGCGCCCCTTTGTGACCTTCTTGAGCACCGAAAGCAGGATGGAGTTGGAAAATTCGCCCGCCAAGTAGCCCGCAAGCGAGGCCGCGAGGATGCGGGGCGTATTCCCGAGCACTGTCGCGTATGCCGCCTGGTCGGCAAAGAACTGCGGGTACGGCAGGGCTATGACGACGAGGAATATGAGCGACATGAAGGCATTTGCCGCAAAGCCGATCCAGATGACCATGCGAGTTTTCTTGAACCCGTACACTTCGGTGAACACGTCGGCGAGGATGTAGGTCACGGGGAAGAGAATGACCGCCGAGGGCAGCACAATGCCGCCGATTTGCATGAGCCTGCTCGCGATGATGTTCGAGATGAGGAGGCATGTGACGAAAAGCGACGTCAGACCAAGAAATAGTGGTGAATACGAAGTTTGCTCCCTCTGCATGGGGGCCTCCTGTTTTGTTTTGGCGGGAACCGCGACCGCCGTTGGATGGGCCTTAAGTTTAGCGTCGCGCACGGGTTTGTGCAATCGGGCGACTGTTCAGGCCACCTTTTCCTGGCGTTCCTTCGCGAACCTGATGATCTCCGATGTGATAAGCCGGTGGCCCTCGGCGTTGGGGTGAATGCCATCCTTGCAGAGGAAATGCGAATAGTGACGCACTTCGAGAAAGGCTCTGCGGATATCCACGACGGGGACCTGCCAGGTCTCTCCTATTTCCCAAACAGCGTTCGAGTAGCTCTCGTGCCAGCGATAGATAAACTGCACGTCGCCGAGCCAGCCGAGAATGGCCTTCTGGTCGAGCCCCGTGCGCGTAAACCATGCGAAGTAGCGTTCGGCGTCGAGGGGCGGAAGAGTCATGAGGACGGGCTTAAGGCCCTTCTTCTTCAGTTGCTGGATTGCCTCCCCGTATGTGCGGAAGAAATGCCGCAGGGGTGTCGCGGGAAGGTGTTCGGCCTTTGGGTCCGCCGAAATCTGGTCCCAGCGGAAGTCGCAGTCGTTGCCTCCAAATTCGAGGAAGGCAAGGCACCGGACCTGCGTGCCGATCCTGTCCAGAAAATGCTCGATGATCTCGCGGCCCTTGGTGATGGTGCAGCCGAAACGGGCCTTGTTGATCAGCGCAAATCCAAGCTCCTTTGCGGCGAGCACGGCGAAACATTCCTTGATTGGCTTATACATACCTTGTGCATCGAGGACGACACCCCGTGCGATGGAGTCTCCAAAGAGACATACTTCCTGGACAGACATAGCGTGCTCCGACGGACAATGATTTCGAGACCACGATATGGTAATGAAAACCATGATGCGCGGTTGCTTATAATTTATAATGTCATTTTCGATGTGTCAAGGTATTTCATATCATATATTGTAGTTTTTAATAACATGTACTATAGTAAATATACATTCATCTGTATGGAGACCTAGGTATGAAAGAGACAGCATATAGGGCGTTTGAGCAGTATCTCGACGCGCTTCTGGCCGATAAACCTCCGGCGTGGAACCAGCTGCCCGATATCGGGCTCTACATGGATCAGGTCACGGGCTACCTCGAGCGTCAGTTGGGGCCGCTTTTCTCTTCGGAAAAAGAACGCGGAATAACTCCATCCATGATAAATAATTATGCGAAAGCAAAGATAATACCGCGGGCCGAAAGCAAAAAATACGGCCAGGAGCACATCGCCCTTCTGCTTGCAGTATTCACACTGAAGAAAGTCCTCTCGGTCCAGGATATGGGGCTGCTTTTGGCAGATATCTCCCGCGAAGGCTCGTATCGTGAGTTCTATGACAGCTTCAAGGCAGCTATCACCGAATGCGGCCGCTCCACTGCCCAGGATATCCGTGCAAGCCTCAACATTGAGCATGCCGAGGGCGCACCCGACATCGAGGTGGCGGCCATCGATGACGCGAAACTCCGCACCCTGGCATTGAGGCTCGCCGTCGAGGCAAGTCTTCGAAGCCTTGCGGCGGAACGCCTTCTCGCGATGCTGCAGGCCGAAGAACCTTCAAAGGCGCACTGAGTTTAGGGGCTCGGCAGGACGACAGTATTGGGCCCGGTCGAACTCTATATCTTAGAGCACGCCGTACCCGGCAGCCATACCGGACCGGGCAGCCATACCGGGCCCTGTACCGGATGGACCAATCGTCTCCGGGGATGTTTGCCTCAGTATCGTTTCTTGCGGCGAGAGAACGCGAGCCCCCCGAATCCGGAGATGATCGCCATATAGAACCCGAGGTCGTACCACCAGCCGGTGTTGTCGGGTTCATAGATCCGTATATTGTGGTCGAAGATACCCACTATGAGAGAAATCGGCGCGATCCAGCCGTGCCAGATGCCTGTAAGGAAATTAGCCCGCTTCTCCGGCGTGTTTTTTCCGTCTCCAGGCAGACACGACGACAGCACGGCAAGCATGCACAGCGCGAGCACTATCGCGATGATCTTCGATTTCATGGGTTGTTCCTCCACCTGCATACTACATCGGAAATGGGCGCCTCTGCCATGGGCGGCGATGAGGTTCGCCGTGGCCGCCCGCGCTCAGGACTCACAGCGGCGGCCCCGCGCTCAGAGCCCGCAGCGGCATGCCAAAAGCGGCGGCCCACCGTCCGGGCCCTTTTATCAAAACGAAACTTTGCGGTATTGTAGAGAGAATCATGCAGGACACTTATTTTCGCTCCGGCCGCAAATGGCACCTTGGCCGCGAATGGCACCTTGTGCTGCCCGCCGCATTCAGGGCGAGCATCCCCGTGCTTCTCGGCTATACGACGCTCGGGCTCGCCTTCGGTCTCACGCTCGTGGCCGCCGGTCTGCCGTGGTGGCTTTCCCCGGTCATGGCGGTCTTCATCTTTGCGGGGGCTGCACAGTTCATGGCCATCGGACTTCTGCAGAGCGGGGCTGGCCTCCTTGAGATTGCCCTCCTCACCCTGCTCCTGAACGGCCGGCACGCAGTCTACGGGCTGTCGCTGCTGGGCCCCTTCCGCAGTGCCGGAAAATGGAAGCCCTACCTCATCTTCGGCCTTACGGACGAGACCTATGGCTTGCTGACGACCGTCAAAGCGCCGCCACAGGTCGACCAGACCAAATTCTTCGCGGCGGTCACCGGTTTGAATCAGTCATACTGGGTCATCGGCTGCACGGCCGGCAGCCTTGTAGGCTCAGCCCTCACGTTCGACACGACAGGCCTGGATTTCGCACTCACGGCGCTGTTCATTGTGCTTCTGGTCGAACAGATTCGCGCGGTGAAACAGTGGGAACCCTACCTCGCCGCAGCCCTCGCATGCGTCATCGCGCTCGCCGTGAGCCCCCGCAACTTCCTGCTCGTCGCGCTCACCATCGCGACCGGCATCCTCGCGCTCCTCCGGGGGAAAATCGAACAGCGAGACAAGCCCCGTCGAGATGAGAGTGGGGGAGCCCAGGAGAGTACCGAGGCTGGCTGGCCCGACCGCAGGGGCAGTGCAGGAGGCGGTGCATGAGCTATTTTCTCCTTGCCGTTTTGGTGATGACTGCCGTCACCTATTTCACGCGCGCAGTTCCCTTCCTCTTCTTTGCGAAAAGACAGCCTCCGTCCCTCCTCGGCTTTCTGCAGAAGTACCTGCCCCTGGTCGTCATGGTCATCCTCGTCTTTGCCTCGTACAAGGACATCGATTATGGGGCGGCGCCCTTCGGCATCCCAGCCCTCGTCGCGGGCGCCGCAACCGCGCTCCTCCACTTCTGGAAGCGAAACGTGCTCCTGTCGATCGTCGGTGGCACAGCCCTCTACATGGCGCTAATCCGTGTTCTGTAGAAGGGAGATTGTCGATGGCTCCGACAGCTTTTTCTTCTGGGCACTGATCTGGCTGGAATATGCCTGGTACTTTTCTACAAGCTCTTGAGCCTCATTTCTTTTTTGAATGCCTCGAGAGTTACCGTTGCTAGAACTGTTCGTCGTATTGCTTTCTCATCGTGGAGTCTCAAGTTCCTCTTATTCGTTGATGGTTTCCTGTAAAGTAGATTGTCCGTTTTTTTTCATTCTTGTAGCTCCAAGAAGGGAGGGATGATAAACTCTTTTCCCATGCCCTTCACTAAGTCAGCCAAGGGACTACGCCCTTTGAGGATTTTTCTCGGATAGCTATTCATCCAGTCTTGTGCTCCCCGTACGGCTTTCTTGCTTACCAGTCCGATATCACTCGCCTTAGGGATAAACCTACGGAGTATCCCATTGTGGTTTTCATTGGTACCTCGTTCCGGGGAGCAATAGGGATAAGCAAAGTACAAATGTGTCCTAGGCCGAGAGCACAGGGCTGACCGCTCAAGTGCCTGGACATCGGAGAACTCTGTGCCGTTGTCGGCAGTAATCGATTTGAAAAGGCGGCAGAACCACGGACGGCCTATTTGCCGTTCCATCGCGTCAAATGCCGCGTTTACCGATGCTGTCTGGCTGTTTGTCGATGCTTCTTCGGGCGGCATTCGCTACTCTGGAATGTCGCGCAGGCTTCTCGCGCGGTTTACGCCGCAATCCTTTGAGCAGGAGATTCCGCTCCGATATGCCCGTGATATCCCCCGCCGCAATATAACTGTAGAGCGTCTTCTCGAAGATCCTCGTCGTACTTGGCTACCCTGTGGTCTGAAAGTGCTGGATGATCGCGTAGGGGCTGTAGTGACGGTCTCTAACCAGGTGGGACATGTGCGCCTCGAACACCCAATCCTTGCCCAGTCTTAGATCAGATCCCTTGCCGAGGCTTTTTCTCTCAGCATCGTGCTGTGCATAGTCGGCATTGTAGTCCCATCGCTCGAAGGGCACGTCGCCGACTTCGTGTAATACCAAGCCACGCTGTAGTTCCCTGCGTATGGTCCGCTCATGCTTTCCCAGTATTCGGCCAAGCAGTGTCGGACTTCTGACCTTTTGGTATTTGTTTGTCCCTGTGTAATAGTACTGCAGTGTTACGCGCTCCCCCCAGGTGAAGTGCGTATGCGTGCACGCCGGTTCTATGCGAAGCTTTTTCCGTCCCATGGCTTCCTCGTTTGCATTGAGTTCGTTCAAACCCGTTGTAACAGAATTCCATGGGACGTTCTTTTTCTTTCCGCTTTTAGGCGGATATTTAATGTTACTGTTCACCCCCACCTTATTTTTATAAAATTATGTATTGACAAAAAGGCGCAGCATAGTTCGGCTTAAAGCTGTGCGAAATTTTCATATGCAAAAAATAAAAGATAAAAGAGACGATCCAACTTCTTGGATAGCCCCATGCAATGCACATCGAAGTTGATGCTTATGAAAAGCACCCGTAGAACAAGGTTGTACTCGGAGCAAAATGCGAACTAATCAGAATTATACCAAAGGCCCAGGATTAAAAAGCGCAAGGCTATTGTGTATACCGTGCCGATCGACCCAGGGTTTCCGTCTTCCGCTCGCCGCATCGATAATATAGTTAAAAATTTCAGTTCCGACTTCCTCAATGGTTGCTTCGCCTTCGGCTATCCTGCCTGCGTCGATGTCGATAAGGTCCGGCCACTGTCGCGCAATATAACTGCGCGAACTCACCTTTATAACAGGAGCCATAGCAAGACCATAAGGGTTGCCTCGTCCAGTTGAGAAGACATGCACATGCATACCTGCAGCAAGCTGGAGCGTTCCGCACACGAAATCGCCCGCGGGTGTCGCTGCAAAGATCAATCCTTTAGTATTGACTTTTTCGCCGGGACTGAGAACTCCGGAGATCAGGCTCGTTCCAGATTTCGCGGTTGCTCCAAGAGTTTTCTCGACGATGTTCGCGATACCACCTTTGCGATTTCCTGGTGCGGGATTGGCACTACGGTCGGCACTGCCGCGCGCCAGGTAATTATCGTACCATTTCATTTCGCGCACGAGGGCTGCGCCGATTTCTGGGGTCGCGGCGCGTGGCGTCAACAGGTGAATCGCATCACGCACTTCTGTAACTTCAGAAAACATAACAGTTGACCCTGCCCGCACAAGAAGATCTGCCGCATACCCAATTGAGGGGTTTGCTGTAACCCCTGAAAACGCGTCAGATCCTCCGCACTGAACGCCCACGACGAGATCGGAAAGCGGGCAAGGTTCGCGTCGACGCTTCTCCAGCACCTCAAGACGCTCTTCAGCCATGGCCATAATGCGCGTAATCATTGCTTGAAAGCCCTTCTGTTCCTGAAGTTTCATGATATTCACTTCAGAGGATATCCACTCGGGGAGAAGCATTTCGCACCCTAGCGATACGATGATCATTTGACCACCAAAATTCGGATGCGATGCAAGATTCTTCAATGTTCTGATTGGGACTTCTGCTCCCGGCGCGTTGATCGCTACTCCACAGCCATAATCGTGGTCAAGAGCCACAACACCTTCAACATGAGGATATTTCGGCAGAAGTTCACGCTTGATTCGTTCCGCTGCGTAATCAAGAACGCCGGCTGAGCATTGCACGCTCGGCATTAAGCCGAGCAGATTTTTCGATCCGACAGTGCCATCTGGGTTTTTGTAGCCTTCAAAATAAAGACCTTCAATTCTTTTGACAGGAGCAGGTTTCTCTGTCGCTATCGGCACGTGGTCAAGATCAGGGGCTTTAGGTAGTATGACTGCTGATTCTTCCACCCAACTGCCTTTCGGAATATTCCGTGTGGCGTAACCTATAACCTGGCCATAACGGTAGATTGCTTCACCCTTTTGAATATCTGAGAGCGCTGTTTTATGCCCTTGGGGGATTGCCTCAATCAGCGTCAAACCATCGGGGAAAACTGCCCCCTGGGGCAGACCGTCATCGTTAACAACAATTGCGACATTATCATTAGGATGCACCTTGATATAGCGAGGAGCTTTTTTGTCGTTACCGGAATTACTCATGAGTGCTTTCCTTCCTTAATATTCGCTGTTTCGCAAATTGGATCGCGTAATCAATCGCGTTTACAAGGCTTTCTTCAGTCGCAGTGCCTTTTCCCGCTTTGCCAAAGGCTGTTCCGTGATCTACGGAAGTCCGGATAATCGGCAGACCCAAGGTGATATTGACTCCGCTTACCGAATTCCATTTTTTTTCAGCTTCATTCCAGGTAAATCCAACCACTTTGAGCGGAATGTGCCCCTGATCGTGGTACATTGCGACGACAATATCGTACTGTCCTCCAAGTGCCTTAGAGAAAAGCGTGTCGGGAGGTACTGGTCCATCAACAGTTAAACCTTCCGCTTTTGCTTTCTCGATCGCTGGTATAATTTCCTGTATTTCCTCAAAACCGAAAAGCCCACCATCGCTCGCGTGCGGATTGAGCCCTGCTACACCGATCCGTGGTCTTTCAATGCCAAAATCCTTCATCGCCTGATCGGCAAGTTTTATAACAGCGTATACTCGCTCTTTTTTAACATTATCACAGGCTTGACGCAGCGAAACATGCGTAGAAACATGAACCACACGGAGTTTTCCTGAAACAAGCATCATCGTGTAATCTTTTGTATGAGTAAAATCCGCATAAATTTCAGTATGCCCCGTATAATGATGTCCCGCCATATTAAGTGCTTCTTTGTTTAAAGGCCCTGTTACTGTCGCGTCGATATCACCCACAAGCGCTAAATCGATGACTTTCTTAACCGCATCAAAAGCGGCTTCCCCTCCCATCGCTGAAACTCTTCCAAATATGAGCTTGCTCACATCAACATCTTTGAGATCGATGACATCGATCGTTCCATATTCAAAGAGAGCTTCAGAAACTTTCTGAATTGGGTGTATTTTTAAGCCGGTCTGTGTAATTTTAACTGCGAGTTCCATTACTGAGGCGTCTCCCGTAACGAGAGGCTTACAGCGTTCATAAATCGATCTTTGCGCGAGTGCCTTAGCGGTGATTTCCGGTCCGATTCCAGTGGGATCTCCCATTGTAATGCCAATAATTGGTAAGCGTTCGCTCATAATATAGACTCCTGTCCACTGTACTTTATAGAGATGGAGGCTCTTTCAACTGTCGGACGAGTCTTGAAAGAGCAACCTTATATCCAAGCATTTGCATACGGTTTCAACGAAACCGGAGCTTATACAAAGCCGATTTTAAGAGTAGCCAGCTTTTGAAATCGGCTCGATTGTGTTTCCCGTTTCATTTAAAGTAAATTTTCTCATGATTGTCACCAAGGAATCCAAGTTGCCGAATTCCCCTGCTTTCGATACAAAATATAATTTTTTTTGAATCGCCTTGGAGTAGAATGTACCAAATGGAATTCCAGGTAAAATCTCCATCGAAAAATCGATGCTTGTAGTTCCTAAAGCCTCAATAATACGCGCCGCTGTATCTCCTCCAGAAGCAAAAAGGAGTTCAGGCTTTCGTCGCTGAATCACATATTTTGTCAGAGCTCCGACAAAGTTCGATATTTTGGCTCTTTGCTCCCTCATGGTATTGGAGGTAATCGACTCATTGTTTTCATCCTTACCTGACTTTGGAGAAGTTGTTCTAACAAGAAGCGGTCGATCAAACGGCTGTCTCTCTAGAAGATCTTCTAGTCTTCTCCGTTCTCTTTCAGCATCTTTAATTAAAGCTTCACAATCCACGACAAGTTCTGAAACACCCGTAGATATAAGTCGTTTTGTCTGTGCAATGCTCATTGCAGTGATGGACCCAGTAACAAAAAGCATTTTATGAGGCAGGAAACCGGGAATTCCAGCAGTTTTGGGGTTTATCAATGAATTTTTGCCCTCGGAAAGAGCTTCCGCAAGGCCTGAGCTTCCTACAAAAAGCCCTCCATTCGATGTGTCAAGGTGAGCAATTTCTTCAAGATCACCCATAGTCTCAGCATCGGCAATAAAAATTCTCGCACCATTATCCAGGCCTGACTTAATTTTGTTTTCAATCGCTTTTTTACCCTCTCGTACAATGGAAAGCGGTAATTCTGCGATAGCGTTTCCAAAATGACCTTGAAAAATTTTCCTAAGATGCGAAGTTAAAACAGGAGTAAAAGGATCTTTGCCGGCAAAACTCGATGCAAGAGGTGCACCCCGTACGTAGCAAATTCCATCCTTCACAATTCTTTCATTTCGAGGAGTTGCCGGCGCTATAATCGCGAAACGAAACCCTCCAGCATCGAGAACAGCGGCAATTTCTTCCGAGGGATTTCCACGCAGGGTAGAGTCTATTTTTTTATAATATTTTCTAGCTCCTGCATTATAAAGAGCTTTCGTAACATCGAAAACTCGATTATAGGCCATTGCTGGTGACAAAAATCTAGTATCCGTATCAACGACCAGTGCCGCGATAGCATCTTTAAAGACCTCCTTCTCATGCCAGTCGATCACAAGGCGTGCCGGACTTTCACGAGCCGCAAATTGCACAGCAGCATCAGCCGCACCGGTAAAATCATCCGCGATGATGACATAAGCCGAGTTTAATTCCATAAAGCGCCTTTTGAAGTGTCCGGTGAGAGTGAGGCATAGAGTTTTAAAACCCCGTCTAAATCCGAGCTCGGAGCCGACCATTTTAAAGCCCGCTTTGTAAGCTCCTCTGCTGAGATTTCAAGATCAAGCTTTGCGCTGTCAATGTCGATCTGAATAATATCTCCATCTTTGACGAGGGCGAGCGGACCGCCTTTCGCGGCTTCTGGGGCAATATGTCCAATACAGGGTCCACGCGTGGATCCTGAAAATCGTCCATCAGTGACAAGCGCTGTCTTGATCCCTAATTCATTCCCGGCAAGCATCGCGGTAATAAGCTGCATTTCACGCATTCCAGGTCCGCCGACCGGCCCTTCATACCGAATGACTATCACCGAGCCTGCTCTGATTTTTCCCGCTTCGAGAGCTTCAATTGCTGCATCCATACCGTCATACACTTGGGCTGGACCTCTAAATCGGCGTAAATTAGGGGGAACAGCTGATGCTTTGACCACAGCTCCTTCAGGTGCCAATGTTCCGCGGAGAATCGTTATGCCGCCCTTTACACTATATGGGTTGTCAAGAGGGCGAAGTAAGGTTACATCATTCCAGCGAGCCTTTTGGGCTGAATCAGCCATGGTTTTGCCGTTGACTGCAGGTCTGTCCAAAGAAAGTTTTGATTCAAGGGATTTCAAAACTGCGGGGATTCCACCAGCTTTATGAAAATCGGTCATAGTAAAGGCGCTGGAAGGATTGATTTTTAGAATAATGGGAATTTGTTCTGAGAATCGCTCAAAAGCTTCAATTCCCATAGGATTTTTAGCTGATGTCGCAATCGCGGGTAAGTGAAGAACTACGTTCGTGGAGCCACCTATGGCTAGGCATACTTTGACGGCATCTTCAAGACTCGCTTTTGTAATGAGGTCTAAGGGACGCAGGTTTTCGTTTACAAGCTCGACGGCTCGTTTGCCCACGGCGCGAGCTTCTTCAAATTTTTCAGAAGAATCAGCTTGAATAGTCGCCGAGTATGGAAAGGTCAAGCCAAGGACTTCAGCAATGCTGTTCATTGTATTGGCTGTCCCTAGCATAGAACAGCTTCCCAACGATGGGCATGCCTGACCTTCAACTTCTTCCAGCTCGGTTTCTGTCATTTTCCCTGCCTGGCAACGACCGACACATTCTCTCATAAGTGAAGTCGTGATCTTTTCTCCATGATAAAGTCCGTCTGCCATAATACCCACGGCAACGGCTATTGAAGGTATATTGACTCTCGCCATGGCCATGAGCATTCCCGGCGTAATTTTGTCGCAAGAGAGTAAGAAAACGGCACCGTCGAAGCGGTGGGCTTGCAGCATAATTTCTACAGAGTAGGCAATGATGTCTCTGCTCGGCAGGGACCAGCGCATGCCAGCGGTACCTTGCGCGATACCGTCGCACACTCCGATCGTATTAAATTCAAAAGGGATACCGCCCGCTTCCCGTACTCCTTTTTTCGCCTCATCCGCGAGTTTTCGAAGCGGCATACATCCCGGCACAATTTCATTAAAAGAACTTACAATGGCGATAAAGGGTTTGCCAAAGTCTTTACGTTGAACCCCAAGAGGATAGAGCAAAGCACGGTTTGCCGCTTTGTCCATTCCTGCAGTGATATCCTCACTTCTTAGACGACGTTTCTGTTTCATAACAAGCTTCCAGTTTCATCGAAGGGTAAAGAAAATGGTTCCGAACCTGGAACGACTTCGAGATAAGGATTTGCTTGAACTTCGTCGATCAAGTTCTCGCTGACCTCTATCTCACCAAGATTTATCGTGTTTTTAATGCGTACTAGACGAACTTTTGTCTTATCCATGATGTTGCACGTTTTAACAGCTGCTTGAATCGCCTGCTTGTCGCTTCTAAGAACCATTGGGATTTTAATGCTTAAAGGGACAGTAGATGTAAGAGCGTTCGGATAGGAATTGTCAAAATCGAATTTTCCATACGCTCGCCGGGTTGTAAAATCCGCAAGACCAAGACCATTTCCGTTTCCATGCGATACGTCAGTAATATCAAGGACTACCACACGGGTGATTAAAGGGCCGCCTGACACGGACGTGTTGTTATAACGACCAACAATATTCGTATCAAAACCGGTTCCGCTGATATCTTTTCCAATTTCATCAATTACGAGGACATCAAGCGAATCAAAATACAGTTTAGGTGTAAGAAGCTTGGCTTCCTCCAACAATTTTGGCTCTTCGGTGATAATTTCCTGCGGTGTTAATACAACAATTTTTGCGGTTTCGTGATAAGGATTTTCTATGCTGCCCACGGCAAAAAGAATCTTTCCCGATGCGAGCACAACCTTGGCAACAGCGGGAACATTAAAGCCCATCTTGTCAAAACCCAGATCATGACAGGCTTCGGCGCCACGCTGTTTCCCAAGGCCTATGGCAATCATCTTCATAAGTCCACTTTCGTATGGTCCCCTAAAGGATACATGGGGCTTGATCCTGTTGATGACAACGACACCATCTGCCTCATAGGCGTATTTATCAATATTTACTGGAATGCCGTTTTCACTTTTTCCTATGACGACTGTTTCCATAGTCGCGCGGATCGGAGCTCCCATAGCCTCTTCCGTAAAGCCCATCCCTTCGATCATCGCGCGTTGGCCGGCCGCTGTTGCTCCAGCGTGGCTTCCCATTGCGGGAATAATAAAAGGCTTTGCCCCAACTGACTTGAGTTCTCTTATGAGCGTTTCAACCAGAAGCGGTTGATTCGCGATTCCTCTCGAACCAACAGTAACTGCGATGCTCATTCCTTTTTTGACAGTATTGAGAATGCCTTTTTCTTCCAGCCGGGAAATGAGCTCCTTTTCAGGATCCTTTAATATTGGTCGCTCAAACCTCTGCTTCACCTTGATCATGCGGGGAAGCGGAATATTATCCAAGAGTGTATCGACTGTGCTCATGTTGTTTTCCTTTTTTTTCTCAGAAAATTGAAAAGGGGAGTTGCCTGGAGAATCGAGAGTGCAGAAAAAGCAAGCAGGACGACGGCGATCGGGCTCGAGAGGAAAATCGCTGCACTGCCGTGGCCGATCGCCAAGGATTGGTACAAGCTCGTCTCAACGAGGTTCCCTAGAATAAGACCGAGAACCATTGGTGCTGTGGGCATTTTAATCATGTCCATGAAATATCCAAGAAGTCCGAACCCAAACATAAGAATGACATCGAACATAGAATTATTGATCGCGAAAGATCCTATAACGCAGAGAATGATGATGATCGGCGCCAGCACTCTATTTTTAATCCTCGTTACGAAAATACTCGCACGAGTAAAAAGAAGACCCATAACAAACATCGAGATGACTGAAAAAATGACAGCCCAGATGAGCGTATAGGTAACATTGGCATATTGTGTCATGAGTGTCGGCCCCGGCATGATGCCATGAACCATAAGCCCACCCATGAGTACAGCTGTAGCTGAGCTGCCTGGAATACCCAGAGAAATGGTTGGAATAAGCGCGCCGCCGACCACTGCGTTATTCGCAGACTCAGCCGCAGCAATCCCTTCAGGAAGACCGGTTCCAAAAAGCTCCTTATGTTTCGAAAATCGTTTTGTTTCATTATAAGCATACCAGCACGCAGTATCGCCGCCTGTTCCTGGTATAAGGCCGACAAATATGCCAATAATCGCCGAACGCAAAATAGTTGGAAGCAAAAACCACAATTCCTTCAGGGTTGGAAGCATTCGATCTTTTACATCACTGGTTATCGGTGCTTCATCGTCATTCTGCATGGATAAGCGAATCGCCTGCGGTACTGAGAAAAGACCGATCAACGCCACAGTAAAGGGAATACCCGAGTAAAGGTTGAGAATACCAAAGGTAAACCGTGCTGTTCCTGATATCGTATCCATACCGATTGTCGCGATAAGAAGTCCAAAAACCCCAGAGAGCAATCCCTTCATTACAGACTTGTCGGTAAGCGATCCAATAATAGTCATCCCAAACACCCCTACCGCAAAAAGCTCGACCGGACCAAACTGCAGTGCGACATTGCCAAGAAGAGGAGCAATAAGAAGAAGAGCAAACCCAGAAATAAGCCCGCCAATAGTGGAGGCCACAAGTGAAATTCCAAGTGCTTTCCCTGCCTGCCCCTTCTGCGCCATTGGAAAACCATCGAGAATAGTTGCGGCGGCGGCCGGCGTACCTGGTGTTTTTATAAGGATCGCTGAAATCGACCCGCCATACATCGCTCCCATATATAGAGCGGCCAACATGCTGATACCAGTCTCTGCAGAAAGATTGAATGTCAGCGGCAAAAGCATCGCAATCGCCATAGTAGCCGAAAGTCCGGGCATGGCACCGACAAAGAGGCCAATCAAGGTCCCAAAGAGTACAAAAAGAATATTTGAAATCTGGAGGAGATTTCCCAATCCTCCGACGATGTTATTGACGATAGTGGGAGTAAAGAGCATGTTTGACCACCTTGCCTACTGAATGAGTCCTGCCAAAATCCCCATTGGAACCGGCAGATGAAGAAATACTACAAAGAGCGCATAGACAAATCCGCTGAATCCAATTGCGGTAATTATGCTGACAACGAAGCTCGTTGACTTAAGGAGCATAAAGGCTCCAACTATAAATAACGGTGTTACTATAAAATAGCCCAATGGTTGAATAAGAAGTACATATATCGCGATAAGAAGTACAAACAACGTTCCTTTAATTGCGACCGCTTTATCAAAAGAAGCTTTTGCGGTCCATCCGCCGGAGGACGCCACTTCATCTTCGATCTTCTCTTGTTCTTTTTTATGCTGAATCAATGATTCAATAATCATTCCAATACTGAGGACTACGATTGCATATACAAGCAATCGTGGCAGAAGATACGCTTCACGCATCATATCGAGGCTTATAACATAGAAAAGCACAGCTACCGCCAGAAATAGCAGTCCTATAATAATCGTTATGGTATTTCGTTTCATGCAACCCTCTCTCTAAAGGACGTATCTGCGCTATTTTTTCGATAACGCGCATTGTGCGTCTCTTGTACCGTATTCAAGAAAATGCGGGCTATCGGCGCACGCCTACCTGCCCGCAATCAAACCTTTCTTCGTTACTTCGTTCGATATTGATCTTTCACTTCGTCCCAGACGGCTTTAAAAATTTCTTCCTGCTCTTGGAGATATTTGCCATAGTCATCCCCAATTTTAATATCGAGAGGAAGTGCCATATTGGCCGCTGCTTTGACAAAATCAGGATTTTTCGCCATTTCCGCGAAGGCTGAGAGGAGTTTTTCTTTCGCTATAGCAGGAATACCCTTTGGAGCCGAGTAGCCACGAGAAGATCCGGATACGACGTGGAATCCTACCTCTTTAAGTGTGGGTACATCGGGCAGAGCTGGGTTGCGCTCTTCTGCGAAAATCGCGAGAGCACGGAGGTTGCCGGCTTTTACCTGCGCATAGGTGATTCCAAGATTGTTAAAGCTAGCGTCGATCTTTCCAGCCATGGCTGCCTGCCAGGACGGACCGTCACCGCTGAATGGAACCATCTGGAATTTTAGTCCAGTGATCTTCTGAACAATAAGCGTAGTGAAGAAATCGTCTCCGCCGGTTCCTGAGTTACCAACAGTAAGCTGACCCGGTTTCTCTTTCGCCGCAGCGAGAAAATCCTGCACTGTCTTATAGGGGCTGTCTTTGTTGACGACGATAATCCCAGGATCGGTTACCACATTAGCAATTGGCTCAAAATCATGGATGGTGTACTTGAAGTCAGGATTCATAATATAGTTGGTCATAAGCATCGGTGTATTCGTTATACTGATAGTGTAGCCATCCTTCGGGCTCTGCTTTGCGAGCTGGAACCAGGCGATTCCACCGGTTGCCCCAGGAATGTATTGATTGATAAAGCTCTTACCTAGAATCTTCTCAAGAAATGGCTGGGTCAACTGGGCAAGCTGATCACTTCCGCCGCCGGGTGAGAATCCCTGCAAAACCGTGATTGGTTTGGTCGGATAATTCGCTTGACCAAATGAGGCGGTAATAACCACCAGCACCATAAAGACCGCTACGATAGCCTTTTTCATAAAAGCCTCCCAAAAAAATTGATCTTATATGAATCTTCTGATCTGAACGTAAATTCGCCCGCCAGGATTCATAATTCACGGTTTAAGCGCGACGCGTAAACAATCGGGACTCGTCGCGGCAAGCATGAAGCCATCATGCCATTGTTCGAGCGGATAAATATGCGTTACCAGGGACTCGAGTTCCACACGACCGGTCGATGCAAAATGAATCGCGGTTTTCCAGTCATATGGTATTTGCGAGATCTCGCCCTTGACGTCCAATTCCTTAACGATGATTTTGCTTGTGTCGACGGGCGCTACGATGCCCCCTCGGATACCACCGCCTGCCCACATCACACGTCCGCCTTTACGAACAATATCAAGAGATTCGGAAATAGGCTCAACCGCGCCCGTATTCTCAAGCACCACATCAACACCTATACCATTCGTAATCTCCAACACTTTTTTGCGGATGTCTTCCTTTTCGACATTGACAATTAAATCTGCGCCAAGCTTTTTCGCCATCGCAAGACGGTAGGGTTCATCCCGTGTGATACCGGTCATGATAATTGGTCCTGCGCCAATGGCTTTACACACTTGCAGCATCAATAGACCGCGAGCCCCCGGTCCAAGAATCGCAACTGATTCACCAGCTTTTACACCCATTCGGGTAATAACTGAATGAATCGAACCCGCGAGAGGCTCCATCAGTACGGCAGCCTTTGAACTAACATTATCAGGAATTCTATGCAGTTGATGTTCCGACCACATGGTGTAATCGGCAAAGCCGCCGCCGGTAACATAATGCGCACGGCCTTTCATCGGCTCTATGGTGTTACAAATATTAAAACGGCCTTCTAAACAAGCAGGACAATGGCCGCAGAAGAAAGTAACAATTTCGTGCACAACACGATCGCCTGGTTTTACGGTAGTTACTTCACTCCCGACTTCGCGAACCACACTAACGATCTCATGGCCGCTGACTACTGGCGCAGGCACATGGCGCACATCGGCTTTTTCTTCGTCACTTGCGGTGAACTTATAGATATCACTTCCGCAAATTCCGCAGTATTCAACCTCTACAAGCACATCGTGCGGCGCGAATCTTGTTTTCCCAATCTGAGGCACTGGAACCTGCTCAAGCTTTAACTCGCCGCTGGGATATTCAACCAAACCTTTCATCATTTCGGCCATCATGTTCTCCTTGGATCGATGGTATATATAATTGGCATCAAGTTTGCCAGAAAAGTCTTGCATACGCCAAATGTAGTAAGAAGCAAAATACGTGCCAGTTTCATCAGAAAAAATTCCTCTTAATTCTTAATGAAGATGGCGCGGAATCTTCATCGTTTTTCTCGACTATGCGAAAACCAGGAAAAATTGTAAGAGGGGATATATTCTCTTGGCCTCGTTATTCTATTACAGCATTGAATAGCTGGTGAGAAATTCTATTAATGTGGTGAAATAATATAAGAACTCCTGAAGCTCTATCTTTCTATCGAATAGCAGTATCACCGAGTTTTTTTCTAAGGGTCTGCCGATCAATACCAAGCCTGCGGGCTGTACGGCTTACATTACATCCTTCCTCTTCAAAAATCAGGTGTATTATGCGTCGTTCTATCTCGATTAGAGTCCCCTTTGATAATAAAGGTGTATTTCCCATTGATGTATTATCCATAGATAGCACGTTTTGTTTCCCGTCCCGTAGAGCGTCTCTTACAATATCAGCAGACTGATCTTCATTCAGAAGGCGGCGCAGTACCATATATTTTTCAGCGGCATTTTCAAGCTCCCGGACATTTCCCGGCCAAGAGTAATCCATAAGGTGTTGAGCGAGCTTTTTTGGAATTGAAACTGTTGTATTGCTGTTGCTCCGGACAGCACATTCCATACAAAAATGGCGAAAAAGGGCAAGGATGTCTTCTTTCCGCTGACGCAACGGAGGAATTTTAAGGTCGAGAACATTGAGCCGATAGAATAAGTCCTTTCTAAAACGACCTTTCTCGACTTCTTCTCTTAGCATGACATTCGATGCCGCGATAACTCGAACAGAGACTGGTATGATTTTCGTATCGCCGATACGCATGACTTCACGTTCTTGAAGCACACGCAAAAGCTTAGATTGAAGCTGAAAGTCAAGTTCATTAATTTCATCGAGAAAAATAGTACCTCCATGAGCGAGCTCAAATAGACCTGCTTTCCCGCCTTTTACAGCACCGGTAAAAGCTCCTTCAACATAACCAAAGAGTTCGCTTTCGAGGAGCGACGGAGGCAAAGCCCCGCAGTTTATTGCAACAAAAGGTCCTTCTCTAGCTGGGCTTTCATTATGTATTCCTTGAGCAATAAGTTCTTTCCCCGTACCTGTTTCGCCATAGATGACAATATTGCTTGTAGTCAGAGCATATTGCCGCGCGACCGCAAGGCATTCTTTCATGCTCGGCGCGTCTGTTACGACATCCTCAAAATGGTGCTTGGCAATAAGGCCTTTTGCAAAAAGCTGTTTGCGCACCTTTTTTTCAAGGTCCTGAATTTTCCCGACTTCTTGCAGAACAATAACGGCGCCTTCTGGTTTTCCATGCAAAACAATGGGAGTAAAGTTTGCTACAGCTCGGTTACCGTTGGCTTCAACAACTTTTCCGAAGGAATCACGGCTTTCTCTCACCATCTGAGGGAGATCAAGGTCTGAGATAATAGTGTTCATGCTTTTCCCGCGCAGATTGGGAGAGCGCATCATTTCGCCGGCCTTAGAATTAATCTGATCAATGATGCCATTCCGATCAACAGAGATTATCCCTTCCTGCACAGTATTGAACACCGCGCGAATCTTTAAATCACTCTCTCTCCTGAGCCAGATACTCCGCGCGACAACAGCGGCTTTGTCGAGCGCTTCTGTTATCGCGTCTATATCAGATTCTATCAAATGGAGATCAGCACTGATGCCTTTTGCAGAACGTATCGCTATCATGTCACCTATCAGACAGTCGATATTCATCCGGCTCAAAGTTTGAATCTGAGCGGAAATTTCCGATTCATGATCAACTGGAAGTGCAACAACAGAGATTCCAAGAATATGACAAAGTTTTTCTGCAGGATCTGTAAGAGAGCGGAATCCGACAACTGCTATTCGTTTCTTTGTATGAATATAGGGTTTTAAAATCCTCAGCAGTTCATACTGAGAAATCCCAATCTCAATGACATCGACACCAAGGGTATCGTGGATCAGCTTTGCCGTTCCCCCTCTACTTACAATAATCGACCCCTCTGCCGCTGCCTGACGCGCAGAGTCCATCGCACTGCCCAAGTCGCCGATAATTGAATTGATCTGTACATCATAATTTGGAATTACAGAATCAGCGAGTTGCTTCATCTTTGCATAAGGAGCAATGAGAAGTATCATGGCGCTTTGATCTTGTGTATTCATGCCTGTTAACCCGCATTTCTCACAGTAGCATATTGCCTATCCTGTTTTTCTAATCGGTTGGGATAATAATTCTGGGAACTAAGCCCTTCACTGATATATAGTGTGGCAAATTGAGCTGCATTTGCAAGAGCCTGATTCAGAGCATGCGACAGACGCATGAGCCCGACATGTGCCAAAGGTACGCTTAAGGTTCCATGCTGCAAAATCGGGGGTATGGAGAACTATGCAGTCGAAGATGTTATTTATCCTTGATTCTTTGTCAGGAAAGGGAATAGAACCTACCTGGGACAACAATTACCCGGTAAGAGAACCATCAGAATGTTGTACGCGGGGATAGAGGACCATCGTCATAGCCCCAGTAGAACATGCGCCTGATTTTGTTGACAGTATTGACCTTTTTCATCCTAATTTCCCAGAAAATTGTAACCATGAAATCTAGTAATTCTTTGTAAATAAACAATAAAGAATGCATTTTCTCATTGACGAATCAGCAAAATATGGTTACAAGGCTCCATACCCCTACCGACTTCCAAGCAAAGGTCTTCACCTTGCTGGGTATTAAACTAAACGACGTCAACATAGGCAACAGCTCGTAAGCCAATTCGAGGCATCTTCATGTTTTATAAGATATTACTACCTTGTTGATGGTGAAGTTCGGTCTATGCCCCCCTTCTCACAATATTCTTCCCAGGCCTTAATCTCGAGACCGTGCTTCTTCGCGTAGATCAGCGACTCGATGTACTGGCGCGCCGTCTTGATGTTGGTAAAGAGCGGGATGTTGAGGTCGACGGCTAGCCGACGTATGAGGTAGTCGTTCTGGAGCTCGCGTTTGAGGTTGTTCTTCGGGATATTGATGACGAGATCGAATTCGCGCCCATGCATCATGGTGAGAATGTTGGGCTCGGTCTTCTGGAGGGGCCAGTAGAGCTGGGTCACCTCGATCCCGTATTTCTTCAGGAACTGTGCGGTGCCTCGCGAGGCGTAGAGGGTGCAGCCCATCTCGACGAGGGCGCGGGCGCTGTCCACGAATTCGAGTTTGTCTTCGAGGGGGCCGGTCGAAAGCAGGAGTTTCTTTACTCGAGGGGCGTAGCCCACCGAGACCATCGCCTTCATGAAGGCATCGTTCAGTTCGCTGCCTATGCAGCCGACTTCGCCGGTGGAGGCCATCTCGACGCCGAGCACTGGGTCCGCCCCGTGCAGGCGCGAGAAACTGAACTGCGCCGCTTTGACACCGACCCAGGGCTGGTCGTAGATCGCGTTGACGGAGCAGTGCACATCCTCGCCCAGAATTACGCGCGTGGCGAGGTCGATCATGTTGACGCGCGAGACTTTCGAGCAGA
>DIXD01000030.1:1818-44692 GCA_002435985.1 Spirochaetaceae bacterium UBA6089 | reverse complement strand
GCCCTCGACCACAGACCCGATCTTTTCGAGCGCGACCCGATACAGCCCGAGTACGGAGACCGGGAATTCGAGCGATATTTTCTGAAGAGCATGAGGGCGGCGAAAGAGGCAAAGCAGCATGCTGCCTTCTTTTCCTGGTCCGTAGGCAAAGACCGCACCGTGTACTGCCTCCGGAGCACCGTGGCGGCGTCTCTGTCCTCTCCTGTCGACCAATCCCTGCTCAAAGATGGTAACTACCTCCTGGTCGCGCGGCTCGAGGTCGAGCCGGCGCAGGAGACAAGCGCCCCATCCGCAGCATCCGCCGCGCTGTTCGGTTTTGAAGGGATCGATCTTCTGTCGGGCGAGAAGCTCCATGTTTCAAAGGGAGACAGGCTGCCGGGAAGGCCTGCCATGTTGATCCGTCTGGGGAATTAAGAGCTGAGCCGATACCCCAAATCGGTTACTTTTGAAAGAGTCTCGGCTTTTTACCCTCGCTCGGGTATATCGGAGACGCTTTCCAGCACATGCGAGGGCGCATAGGCAAAGCGCGGCAGGTCTGCCTCTGTGGTCACCCCGGTGAGTACGAGCACTGTCTCGATCTGCGACTCGATACCGGCAATGATGTCGGTGTCCATGCGGTCTCCGATTATGATTGTCTCTTCCCTCGTGGCGCTGAGCGTGCGGAGCGCATGGCGCATCATAAGGGGGTTGGGTTTACCGACGAAGTAGGCTTTTCGGCCAGTCGCGAGCTCGATCGGTGCGACCAGCGCCCCACAGGCAGGCACGATTCCTCCTTCGCCCGGACCCGTAAGGTCGGGGTTCGTGCCGATCAGCTTCGCACCACCCATGACCAGGCGCACCGCTTTGATAAGGGTGTCGAGATTGTAACTGCTCGCTTCGCCGACGACAACGTAATCGGGGTTGACATTGTTCATCGTATATCCTACGCGGTACAGGGCATGGATGAGCCCCGGCTCGCCGATTACGTAGGATGAGCCGTTGGGTTTCTGGCTGGCCAAAAAGGCGGCTGTCGCCAGCGCGCTGGAATAGAAGTGTTCGGGGGCGACCTCGATGCCGAGCCTCGCCAGTTTTTGGGACAGCTCCTCGGGCGAGCGCTCGCTCGAGTTTGTCAGGAACAGAAAGCGCTTGCCTTCGTGCTTGAGCCAGTCGACAAACCTATCCGCTCCCGGCAGAAGGACGTTTCCATGATAGATGACACCGTCCATATCGATGATGAAGGCCCGTTTTGTCCGGATATGCTTCAGTGTTTTTTCCGTCGCTTTCATCTCTGTTTCATCCTTATTCTTTAACTTGAACAGTTAGCTCAAACAGGTTTCCCCTTAGACCGCCTGACCTGCAAGACCTCCTGCATTTTTTCCTTGTTTCGTGCTGCTTTTTTGGCCATTTTAAAGAGCTCCTCCTGCGCATAGAAGGCAGATTCTTCGGGGCTCCTGGTCAGAGAGAGGTCTGTCCAGCCACCATGCCGCTCGAGCCTGTATGCATGGGTATTGTCGCTGAAATATGCGTCTAGCATGCCCTTGCAGCGAGCCTTTATCTCCGAGTCGAGCACAGGAAACAAAAGCTCTATCCGCTTTTTCATATTGCGGTACAGCCAGTCGGCACTGGACATATACAGCTCTTCCGATCCTCCATTTTTGAAATAGAGCATACGGCCATGTTCCAAATTGCGCCCAAGCACCGAGCGCACCTCGATAGTCTCCGAAATGCCCGGCAGCCCAGGGACGAGCGTGCACACACCTCGCACGTTGAGTTTTATTTGAACACCTTTGGACGATGCACGATAGAGTGCTTCGATGATGTCCAGGTCTGAAAGAGCGTTGATTTTCGCCATTATGAGGCCTGGCGACTCAGGACTGGACTGCGCCGCTTCTCTGTCAATGAGAGCGATGATACGCTTTTTAAGGTCAAAAGGACTGACCGCGATGAGCGAAAGCGACTGAACTCCCGAATACCCTGTCAGGATGTTGAAAAAGAGGGCCATATCGGTGCAGAGACTAGAATTTGCGGTGAACAGACCGAAATCCACATAGCTGCGCGCAGTTTTTTCATTGTAATTCCCCGTCGAGAGATGGAGATAGCGTGCAATGCTGCCGTCTTGCCGCCTGCGGATGACGAGCGCCGCCTTCGCATGGACTTTTAGGTGGGCTACGCCGAACGTCACGATGGCTCCTGCTTGTTCCAATTTCGCTGTCCAGGAAATATTCTTTTCCTCGTCGAACCGCGCCTTGAGCTCGAGTACGACGACGACCTGTTTACCGTTCCTTGCGGCCATTGCGAGCGCATGCACTATGGGAGAGTTCAATCCGCTTGTCCGATACAGCGTTATCTTGATACCCAATACCGAAGGATCGCGCGCCGACTCTTCAATAAAATGCTGAACCACATCGAAGGAATCATAGGGCAAGTGTATGAAACGGTCGTGTTCGTCGATCCAGTCGAAGATGTTGTCGCTTCGTTCATCGAAGACTTTGACAGGTTTCCACATGGGAAAAAAGAGCGAGGAATCGAGCGCAAGGCCATGCTTTTTATAGAATTCAGGATCGCAGAGCTCCGTGGTGCGTCCAAGATCGATAAGCCAATCGACATGGTATACATCCAGAGGCCCAAGCGAGAGGCTCTGCATCAGTGCGCTGAGCAGAATCCGATCTTCTCCGGCGTAGACCATGCGCACCGGTGTAGAATTCTGTCGTCCCGCCAGCACCTCTTCCATCGCCGCCAGAAAATCGTCATCCCTGTCTTCATCGACGCTGAAATCTGCGTCTCTGTTCACCTTGAAGACGATCCCGTGCAGGACTTTGAGCCCGGAGAAGAGTTTGTCGCCGAATGCCAGGATGACATCCTCAAGAGGGACGATGCGCAGCCCATTTTCCTGTGGCAGGACAATGAAGCGGTCGAGATTCTTGGGCACCTGCACGACAGCGACCGAGCCTTCTTCTTCAAGTCTGAACGCTACATGGACCTGGAGACTGCCCGTGGATGGAAAATGATCGGGTTCCAGGCGAAGCGGCGTAAGGAGGGGATAGATATTCTCAACAAAGAAGCGCTCGAGATATCGCCACTCTTTGGCCGTCCACTCTTTTTCGGGAATGAGCTGAATTCCGTGCTCGGCCAGCCCCGGCAGGACTGTGCCGTGTAGATGCTCATAGAGCGTATCGTAGAGCGTTTGTACCTTACTGTTGATTGCGGCGAGAAGCGTCTGCGGCTCCATTCCGGCCCATTCTTCATTCGTTTGACCGATCTGCGCTGCAGTCTTGACGGTTGCGACGCGCACCATGAAAAATTCATCCAAGTTCGAAGAAAAGATGCGCATAAAATTGAGTTTTTCCAAAAGGGGCGTCGAAGGTTTGAGCCCTTCTGCCAGGACACGTGCATTGTAGTCGAGCCATGAAAGCTCTCGGTTCAACGTAGGAAGATCGGTCATGCCATACCTCTTCAGACTCACATCAAAATGGGTAGAAGTCCGAACACATCTTCGAACATATCGCCTTTTTCCGCAAGCGAAAGTTTTTCGAGCGAAAAATCGAGCGACTGCGAGGGGCGGATGATGAACCTGTCCTCGGTGCGTTCGAAAGAGAGGTCCCGGACGCGCCCCGAATGGCTCCGGTCGAGGGCATCGGCGACGCGGAGGATGGCCGCAAGCTTGAGCACGACAATGCGCGACTCGCGCGGAAGCCCGATGTAGTTGACGTGTGTGGAAAGTGGTGGGGTTTTGCGGTGATACCGCGCCACATTGGAGACGATGTTGATATCTTCTCTGTTGAGGCCGAAAATTTCCGAATTGGCGATGAGGTATTCGCTGTGTCGGTGATGCCCGCTCGTCCGCAGAAAGGTCCCTATGTCGTGAAGAATCGCGGCGACTTCGAGGAGCATTCGCTCGTGTTTTCCAAGGCCATGCTCTTTTTTGAGCGCATCGAACAGTTCGAGGCTTAGAGTTTTGACGTGTGCGGCATGTGCTTCGTCGTAGCGAAAACGCTTTGCCAGCGCACGGGCAGATGCAATGACTTGACGACGGAGTTCTTCCTCGATGGTCGGATCCATGCCCTGAACCTGGGCGAGGAGAATGCCCTCGCGGATAGAGGCGTTGGGCACGATGATGCTCTCTGTGCCGGTCTTCTCGAGGAACATGCGCTCGATGGTGAGGCCTACCGCGTAGCTTTCGGCCTCGTTCCATGAAAGGTGGTACTGCGCCATACATTCTTCGGTCGACATGCTCGCCATGGAATCGGCGAATTCGATAAATTGCGTGCGGTCGAGGACTGCGTAGTGGCTGAACATCTTCCCTGATAGACAGTAGGCTGCAAACCGGGCGTCCGAACCTATAAGCACAAAGGTGCGCACGGAATCGAGCGGCAGATCCTCGGCGATCATGTCGCAGGCAGTCTTTATGTTGCTCTCGAGGTACATTTCGATAAACTGCCGTGGCTGGCGGGCAGATTCGCGGATCTGTTCGTCTATGCGGAGTGTGCCGATGCTCAAAGAATGGCTGGAGACCATCTGACCTTTTTTAAGCAGCATGACTTCGGTTGTACCGCCGCCGACCTCCAAAATCATCGCGTTCGAGCGTGTAAGAAAAGAGCGCTCATCTTCAAGCGCTTTTTTTACCGCGAGATACATAAGGTGGGTTTCTTCGATGTCCTCGACGATGCGGACATGAAAACCGGTCTGAAGACCGATGCGGTCGATGAACGTGTCCCTATTGGCGGCTTCCCTGAGTGCGCTCGTGCCGATTACCTGAATATCCGAAGGTTGTAGTCCATACCCCTGTAAAAGTTCGCCGAAAGAGTTCAGAATGGCGATTGTTTCACGTAGACCGTCCCGTGAAATGCTGCCCATAGTGAATACATCGCGTCCCAGACGGGATTGTTTGGATGCCCTGTCGAGAATTTTGAGCTCTCCTTTCGCATCGATTTCGGCGACGATGAGTCGTATGCCGGTGGAGCCTATTTCTATCGCAGCATAGGGTCTTTCTATTACGTCCGGTACGCTCTTTCCAGGCTGAGGCGTTTTGTGTGGGTATACATCTGACATACCTCGTATTATAGCACTTTTTTCATTATGGTGTTCGATGTCGCGCCATGGCAAGTTCGAAAATCACTAGCCAGAAAGGGGCGTGCATTGTACACTCACTCCGTATGGACCTGGCAATAAGAAAAAGAAAAGGATCGGGTGCGACGTTGTTGCTCGCTTTTGGACTTGGAGCGATACTGTTCTCTGCACTCTTCTTTGGCTGTACACAACTTGAAGGCTGGGGTGTGGTCATTTGGTCCGTCAAAGGAACCTCCGCAAAGTCCGGAACCGTAGTTCCTGTTTACCTGAAGTCGAACATCAGCAAAAGTTACTTAATTGGACTTCCCGACGACGACAAGACGAAGATCGAAGTACCCTTCACCTCGCTCGAGTTTTTTTCATCGAAAAGGGCCGCCGAAAAGCGAGCTCAGCAGCTTGCGCCCTACGCTGCCCTCTATCTTTCGGCGCGGCGCGATGGGCTTCCTGTTCGGGACGAGCCGAGCGTGAACGCCCGACGAGTGTACCGTCTTAGACTCGGCGAATCCGTAAAGGTCCTGAGCGCGGCCGAAGGCGAAGTGGTGTTCACCGGTGGGAAGGCGCTTCCGGGAGAGTGGTACTTCGTGCAGGCCACTGACGGCACACGCGGCTATGTCTTCAGCAATACGATGGTGCTCTATGAAGAGAATGAAGGCACGTCTGCCCCCCTCATTGCCCAAGCGCCCGTGCCGAACGCGTCTCTTCTCGACCTCCTCTATTCAAAACCATGGCGCCCTGCGTATTATCAGCTCATGATCGATGATGGCACCATCGATCCCGATCTTTTTATCCTCCAATATGGGCTCTTCGCCGATGCCAAAAATTCTCAGGTGCGCATCGAGTTGCCGGGATATTCCAACGCCTTCAACTTCAGCGCAGTAAGCCAGTCTGGAGATTGGCTTGTTTTCGAGGGGTCTCGGCTGCGAATCCGTTTCGAAAACGAATCGACCATCCTCGCTGACTGGAGTGGCACTGATCCTATCCTTGCCGAAGAAGGCTGGGCGCAGGGAGATCATGCAGCGCGGTTTATCCAGCTCGACGCCTCGATACCCGTCATACTCTCTGGAGAAAACTCTCGGCGCGACGCAGAGTTGAAGGTTTTTTTTCAGCGAAAGTCCCAATTGCAGTCGAATGGGGAATCGATCGCCATCTTTCTTTCCGACACTGGGGGCATTCTCACCATCGATCTCAAAGGCACCTTCGAATGGAGCCATACCGACCAGCTCCCGGCAGGTTTCGCTCCCGAACCCCAAGCAGACGCGCAGGGAAATACCGTCAAGGGAAACATCAGGTTCGGGCTTCATCTCGGCCCAGCGATTTCTTCGGCGTGGATGGGAGGGTTTTCGCTGCTTATGGGAGACAAACCCGACCGGAAGGATTTTGTCTATCGCTTTGAGAACGATCAGCTTGTCATTGCAAGAGCCGGCGCAGTGACACTACGGGGAACCACCGAGAGCCTCGACGAGCGATTCTCTCCTATGACGTATTATTTAGTGGTCAAATAGAATGGCATGTATTCAGCTGAGCGGGATTTCGCTGTCTTTTGGTGCCCGCGACCTCATCCGTAACGCGACGCTCAACCTGCAGGACGGCTCCCGTGCGGCATTGACCGGCCCCAACGGCGCCGGCAAATCCACGCTCATGAAAATTGCGGCCGGCCTCGTCAAACAGGATGCCGGCGACGTGATCATCACCAAAGGTGCCCGCGTTGTCTACCTTCCACAGACGGGAATCCGCTTCGAAGAGGGCAGTGTCCACGACATCGCCGAAGAGGCCTTTGCCTATTATCGAGGTCTGTTGGACGAACAGGAAGCAATAGGGCGCTCCCTCGCTTCCGATCATGTGGGCGAAAAGGAGACCGTGCGTCTCCTCGAGCGACACCATGCGATCGGCGAGGAGCTCGAAAACGCAGGCTACTGGCGACGCGAAGAAAAGATTGCAGAGGTGCTCAGGGGCCTCGATTTTAAGCCTGAAGACTTCGGGCGTTCTGCACACGAGCTCTCCGGCGGATGGCAGATGCGGCTTGCCCTCGGTAAGGTTCTACTCGAGGACCCCGATATCATGCTGCTCGACGAGCCCACCAACTACCTCGATCTGGAGGCTCGCACTTGGCTCGAAAATTTTTTGAAAGATTACCGCGGCGCGGTCCTTGTAGTCTCGCACGACCGCTATTTTCTCGACGTCACCGTGCGGGAGGTTTACGAACTCTTCAACGGCGTGCTCACGCGCTATGTGGGCACTTACACTCAGTACGAGGTCCGCCGTTCGCAGGAGCTTGCGGCCCTCTTTGAGGCATGGGAGCGTCAGCAGGAGGAGATACAGCACATCGAGGAGTTTATTCGTCGTTTTCGATATAAAGAGTCCAAGGCCGCCCAGGTCCAGAGTCGTATAAAAATGCTCGAGAAAATTAAGCCCATCGCAATTCCCGAGGGCATGAAGCGCATTCATTTTGCATTTCCGTCTGCACCGAGGTCAGGCCGGGTTGTACTGCGGATACGCGAGCTGTCTAAGGCCTATGGCGAGAAGCAGGTTATTGGGACGTTTTCGCTCGAGGTGGAACGAGGCCAAAAGCTAGCCCTCGTGGGGCCCAACGGCGCAGGCAAATCGACCCTCATGCGGATCGTCGCGGGCGCCGAGACATCCTTCGAGGGGGAGCTGACCTTCGGTGCCAATATCCTTGTAGGGTATTTTTCTCAGGAATCCGCCGAACTCATGGCCTCAGACTCCACTGTCGAAGAGGAGGCCGAATCCGTCTGCCCCTTCGAAATGCTCCCCAAGCTGCGCAACTTACTGGGTGCCTTTCTCTTTCGCGACGACGATATCGAGAAACCGATTTCTGTGCTTTCAGGAGGGGAGCGTTCGCGCCTCGCCCTGCTGAAGCTTCTGCTCAAGCCCTCGAATCTGCTCGTGCTCGACGAGCCGACGAACCACTTGGACCTGACGAGCAAGGATATTCTCCTCGAAGCGCTGAAAAAATACGAGGGCACAGTGATCTTCGTCTCGCACGACCGCCAATTTCTCGATGAGCTTGCGGATAGAGTGCTCGAACTCACCTGCGGTCGATCGCCGTGTCTCTATCATGGGAATTATGCCTATTATCTTGAGAAGAAGGCGCAAGAAAGCCAAGAAAACACCCTGGATCAGACAGCGAATCAAAACCAAGGAAGCGTTCGCAAGAGCGATCTCTCTAGCCCTATTTCAAGCCAGAAGTGGGCTTCGGTTCGAGCCAATGATTGGGGAGAAGAGAAGGCGCGCAGAGCACGCCTGCGCAAACTCAAGCGCCGGGAAGAAGAGATAGCCGCGCGCATCGAGTCCATCGCTGCGGAAAAAGTCCATCTCCGGCAAGAGCTTGAGCTTCCGAACGTCTATACCGATGGCACAAAGACAAAACGCATCCTCGCCGCAATGGAAGACTTGGATCGAGAGGCCGAAAAGCTCAATCAGGAGTGGCTTGAAATCGCGGAGATCCTGACCGAAGAGGACGCCTGATCGGGGCGCGTCATGTTGTGCCCGTCAACTTGGTGATCATCTTCTCGGAGAGCAGCTTCCACGTTGGGGAAAGACGCGAGGCATCGGGCTCGTCGTAGCGCGCCACAATTTCTCTGAATGCAGCGAGCGCCTGGTCTTTATTGCCTCTCTTGTACTCGATGAACGCCAGCTCGTATTTTGCGTTCAGCATGTAGTTCGGGTCGCTGCCGTAGCGCTCGAGCAGCACTTGATAGTAATAGCTCGCACCGTCTAGGTCATATGCATCGTACCGCTCCTGCGCGAGCTGTATAATCTTCTGTGGGCTCGCATCCTCGGGAACCGGCGGAGGGGCCGATGCACACGAAAAGAACAATATGGAGAGAGATGCGAACATCCAAAATCCGATAATTCGAAGGCTTCTATGCATGTGATTTCCTCACAGAAAGGGATTATGCTATACTCGCCCAACGAGGTCAACACGAACCATGATCGCAACTGTCATCAACGCGGCAGCCATAGTGCTTGGATCCGTCATCGGCTTGTTTATTAGAAAAGGCATCAAGGATGAATATCGTAACATTGTGTTTACGGCGGCAGGGCTGACGTCGCTCACGATCGGCATCCAGATGGTGCTCGAAACCACGCACATCTTGGCCTTTGCCCTCTCTCTGATGCTAGGCGGGCTTTTGGGGACCATGCTCGATGTGGAAGGGCGTATAGAGCGCCTTGGGGAGCGGCTCAAACAGCGTTTTGCAAGCAAGTCCGAAGGGGCCTTTGCGGCCGGCTTTTTGAATGGTTCGGTGTTGTTCTGCACCGGGGCGATGGCAATTTTAGGTTCATTCCAGGCCGGCACCGAAGGAAATTATTCGCTCATCCTCACCAAGAGCGTCCTCGACGGCTTTGTGTCGATCATTTTTGCGAGCGCAATGGGCATCGGTGTCGCTTTTTCGGCCCTTTCGGTGTTCGTGTACCAGGGTGTGCTCACTCTCCTCTCGGGCTCTATCAAACCCTATGTGAGCGAGCTCATGCTGGCCGAGCTCACAGGAACCGGTGGCGCTCTCATTCTCATGATCGGCCTAGGGCTTCTGGGCATAAAAAGCTTCAAAACGGGCAATTTCTTGCCGGCAATCCTCGTCATTGTGGGACTTGTCCTTGTAATGCCGATTCTTTCGTTCTTATAATTGAAACATGGGCGCCAATGGTCGGAGACTTCGGGATCGCCGATTTATCCACACGCGACGAGAAGACGAGACGGGGGTGTGGTATGCCCTCGACAATGCCGCGAGCATCATGCCCGCCGTCACCAACGAAATCATCACGAGCCTCTTCAGATTCGAGGCCGAGCTCGATGAGCCTGTCGATGTCGAGGCGATGAAGGGCGCACTCGAGCTCACAGTGCAGCGCATGCCATACTTCAACGTAACCCTCCGCAGAGGGCTCTTCTGGTACTACTTCGAGCCATGTGGCAGCTTGCCGCCCGTCTATCCGGATTCGCCGAGTCCCTGCCAACAATGGGACATACATAGACATGGGACGCGCATGTTTCGCGTTCGTTGTGACCAGAACCGCATTGCGGCGGAATTTTCTCATGCTATGACCGACGGCACGGGCGGCATGAGCTTTTTCAAGACACTTCTCGCCAACTACTTTACTCTGAGAGGAATAGATCCAGGAGTACCGCTCGGCGAAGGCGAATGGTACGATTTCCTTGTTCCCATCTCGAGACGGACTTCCCCGGAAGAATTCGAAGACGCCTATCAGCGCTATTTCCCCAAAGGGCTGCCCTTTCCGGAGAAAAGCCCTAAGGCGTTTCATTTTCGTTCAAAAAGCCTACCCAAGGGACAGTACCGCGTGATATCCGGGGTATTATCGACTGCCGAGGTGTTGGCCGAGGCCAAGCGACGACACGTGAGTCTCACCGAGCTTATGGTTGCGGTATACCTCGACGCACTCCAGCAGATATGGCATGCGACGAAACCGCTTCCTCGAGCTCCGTTCGTCACCGTGGAAGTTCCGATCAATCTGCGCACGCTTTTTCCCTCCCGCACATTCCGCAATTTTTCGCTCTTCGTGCTTATTGGCGAGGACATGAGGCTCGGTATGCGCAGCTTTGAGGAGCTTGTCCAACGAACACACTATCAGATGAAACTCGAGTATGACCGCATGAGCATCGCCAAGCACCTGAGCCGCAATGCGGGAACCGCCAGGAGCCTCGCGGTGCGCATGGTGCCCCTGTGGATCAAAGATGTTTTCGCGCGAATGCTTTTCGTCAAATTTGGCGAGTCTATGCTCTCGGGCTTCATCTCGAATCTTGGACAGATCACGATGCCTCCGGGTTTTACGCCCCATATTCGCTCGTTTGGGTTCATCCCTGCTCCAAGCCTGACAACCATGACCAACGCTTCGGTGTTGAGCTGGAACGACAAACTCTTTATCGATTTCGGGAGCTTGGCACAGTCCCGGGACATTGAGCGCTTATTCTTTCGGCGCCTGAGAAGCTTAGGGCTGCACGTCCGCGTCTCGTGCCGGCTCGAGGAGGAAACGCATGCCATACTGCCCTGATTGTGGAGTCGAAATTGGCGACGCGCCACGCTGCCCGCTCTGCGGTGCGCCGAATCCGAGGGCGGGCACTGCATCCGTCACCCAAAAGTCCTGCGTGGATGCAGAGCTGGGGAAATCTTCAGAGCTACACTTTATGCCGGAAGTCGCTGAAAAAGAATTCAGCAACACCGAAAAGCGGACCATTGCCTGGGAAGTGCTTTCGGTTGCCTTTGCTATCGCGATACTCGTACTGGCGGCGGTGAATCTCTTCGAATCGAGGCGATTGTCCTGGTCGCTCTATCCCATCGTGTCGATGCTGCTCTTATGGGTCGAGGGCACGGCACTGCTTGTCCTAAAAAGAAACCCCATTCTTCGGGCACTTCTTGCCCTCATTGCGCCGCTTGCGTTCCTTGTCGGTCTTGGATTCATCACGCAAAGCCCTCGCTGGGCGCTTGGGCTCGCGGTGCCCATTGCGGTGCTCACCGAGTCGCTCGCAGGGGCGGTCTTTCTCGCAATCAGCAAGAGTAAACAGAAAGGCCTCAATGTGATCGCCTACGTGCTTGTGGCGATCGCCGCCCTGTGCATCGGGCTGGAGATATGCATCGACCTGTTCTCGAGAGGCGCCGTGGTCTTCGACTGGGCACCCATCTGCACGATTTCACTGCTGCCGATCGCCGCCTTTCTGCTGTATTTACATTACCGCGTCGTCAAGACCACGAACCTGAGAAGGCTGTTTCATCTATAGACTTTCCTTCTGTTTTCGCATACACTATAGAAAATTCGTCGATCTGCGCTACATGAATCGGCTGAACCGGTCGAGCGCCATCGTTCCGAACATCTATTCGGCCATTCTAAATGACCTATGACTTTGATTGATAAGGATTCATGCCTTTCAACAATACTATAAAGGAATTCTTTTGAATTTTTCCTCATTCTCATTCGACAGCTCTATCATGGATGCCATCGAGCATGCCGGCTATATAGAGCCGACCCCCATCCAAGCCCAGGCAATAAGCCCGATTCTTGAAGGAAAAGATCTGCTTGGCCTTGCACAGACAGGGACAGGGAAGACCGCGGCGTTTGCATTGCCCATTCTCCAGCGGCTCTTGTCCGGGAAACGCTGCATCGCACGAGCACTTATTCTGTCTCCTACCCGAGAACTCGCCGAACAGACGCGCAAGGCCTTCGAAGCTCTTGGCAAAGAGACAGGCCTTTTTGCGCTTTCGATCTACGGAGGCGTCTCCGTCTCCGCACAAATCCGTTCCCTGAAGCGCGACATGCCGGAAATTATTGTCGCATGCCCGGGACGGCTCCTCGACCTTATGGGACAGCACGCGATTACTCTTAAAGACATAGAGATACTCGTGCTCGACGAGGCGGACCAGATGTTCGATATGGGCTTTCTCCCTTCGATCAAGAGGATCATCGGATCGCTCCCCGCACATCATCAGACGCTTATGTTCTCTGCAACTCTTCCGGCGGAGATACGGAGCCTTGCCCGCGAATTCCAGAAAGAACCGGCGCGAGTCGAAATCAGCAACTCTCATCCCGTCGAGACCGTCAACCACATCGTCTACCCCGTCCTACAGGTCGACAAATATGCACTTCTCTCCGAAATCCTGCAGAATACCGCGACCGGCCAGGCGCTCATTTTCGTGCGGACAAAGCATCGCGCCCAAAGACTCGCCGTCCATCTTTCCGAAGAAGGTCACCTCGCAGCATCGCTCCACGGCAACCTTTCACAGGCACAGCGGGACAAGACCATGCAGAAATTCCGCAGCGGCAACGTGCGCATCATGGTCGCTACCGATATTGCAGCACGAGGCATCGATATCAGCGGCATTTCCCATGTCATCAACTTCGACATGCCGGACTCCCCCGAGGCCTACACACACCGCATAGGTCGTACCGGCCGCATGATGCACAGCGGCACCGCACTGACGCTTGCAACTCCCGAGGACCGCTCGATGCTTAAGACTATCGAGCGCCTAGTGGGTGGGCAAATCGAACGAAAAGTTGTTCCTCTCCTTAGTAGTACCACAGTGCCTTTGCTGGATGAAGGGAAAAAGGTGATCCGTGCACCACTACCCAAGCACAATGCCACCCACAAATCGGCCTATAGTAGGTCCAGAAATGCAGTGCGCCACACACCAGACAGGCAGCCAAAGGAATATATTTCCATCCCTTGACATTTATTGTGATTTTTTGTAAGTTTATTTCCGCGCCGCAGGGTAGAGCAGTTGGCAGCTCGTCGGGCTCATAACCCGGAGGTCGGAGGTTCGAGTCCTCCCCCTGCTATAGTATACAAGGCTCCCGCAAGGGAGCCTTTTTTGATAGAATTCCTTAAGGGAGCATTTTTTCGATAGAATTCGTTTCCTTGTTTCCTGTTGCAGGAGGCTGGTTTTATAGGAGGAGCCGCTATGCCACGTACACGATCGTTCGACATGCATAGAGATCGATACGAAGACTGGTTCGTGCGGAATCGATTTGTGTTCGAGTCTGAGCTCTTGGCGATTCGAGACGCCTTGCCAAAAGGACGAGGAGTGGAAATAGGTGTCGGCACAGGATTGTTCGCGGAAAAATTGGGAATTGCGGATGGTGTGGAGCCATCGGCGCATATGGCGGAGCTTGCGGCGAAACGAGGAATCCATGTCTGCCGTGGTGTAGCGGAAGAACTGCCCTATCACGATGCTTTCTTTGATTTCGGGTTGATGGTGACGACGATTTGCTTTGTCGATGATCCCCGCAAGGCGATCCGCGAGATGCGGAGAGTCGTGCGTAAAGGTGGGCTTCTTGTCCTTGCCTTTGTTGATCGCGCAAGTCCCCTGGGAGCGCAGTATGAGGCCTTTAAGGAACAAAATGTTTTCTATAAAGACGCGACCTTTTATTCAGTTGACGATATTCTCCAAATGCTGAAAGCCGAAGGTCTCGAGGTCGAGACGATTACACAGACCGTGTTCGGACCGTTGGATGCCATACACCACGTGCAACCATATAAAAAAGGCTACTCTGAAGGTGGTTTTGTGGTCGTCTCCGCAAAGGTCTAAATTCGACTGCAGGTTAGAACCTGCAATAGGTTCTAACCAAACAGCCCTATGTATACCCACGTCGGCTTTCATGTGTGAAAAGCCGATGTGAAAAGCCGAGCCACTTTCAAAAGTTGGTCACTTTTGAAAGTGTTTTTGACGATCGCGTGTTATCTGAGAGCTTTCGCGACAGATTCAGCGGCCTTGATGAGGGGCATCCCCGCCGGTGAAGCAGTGAGCAAAGGCTGAGTTCCCATCTGCATCATAAGCAGGTCGTTGATCGTCATGTGATTCTGTACCGCAATACCAATGGCATTGATGAGCTGTCCAACACCCTTGCCGCCCATGACCTCTCCGCCAAGAAGAACTCCTGAATGTCTGGAGACGATTAATTTGACGGTTTCTTTGTGAGCATCGGGGATTTTTCCAGGGTGCCTATCAACGCCTGTAAACGATCCAATGACGATCTTGAATCCTTCCTGTGCTGCTGTTTTTTCAATCAAACCGGCAACGCCAAAGGCAGTCTCTCCGATACAGGTTGAATAAATACCGATCGTGCCTCTAAAAGTAGCGAATGTATTCAAATCGTACAAATTCAGTCCTGCGATTCTCGCCTCAGTACAGGCGGTTGACGCGAGCATTACCTTGCTGATTTTGCCAGTTGAAAAATCGATTTTTTCTGCACAGTCACCTGCCGCAAACACATCCGGCATACTCGTGCGACGATATTGATCCGCTTTGATAAATCCAAAAGCGTTCAATTCAAGACCCATCTTTTTCGCAATCTCGGAATTTGGCAGATAGCCCAGAGAGAGAATAACGGCTTCAGCATCAAGCACTTCGCCATTATTCAATTTGACATGGGTTACTTTTGTGTCGCCAAGTATTTCTTCGATCCCGATATTGGTCTTGATCTTCACACCGCGCTGAGCGAGAAGGGCTTCGGCTTCTATGGCGAATTCGTCATCAAAAGTTGCACCCAACACATGGGGAAGAATCTCGACAAGCGTTACATCTTTCCCTGCCTTGTTTAATTCATCGGAGATCTCGACACCGATAAAACCAGCTCCCACTACGATAACTTTTGTAAGACCGTTGAGGGTTTCATGAAGCTTATCTAGATATTCTTTATTTTTAGGAATGGTAAATACATTCTGAAGACCTGTGCCTTTAAGCCACCGAGGAATTGAAGGCATGGAACCGGTGCCGAGGATAAGCTTGTCATATCCGATTTCAAGGCCATTCTGTGTCTTGCATACTTTGGTTTTACCATCTATGTCTGTTACTTCGTCGACGATGATTTCCACGCCGAGTTTCACAAGGCCTTCATCGGAAAGAATGTTGTTGTCGCTGGATCCAACTGTGCCAAAGATATAAGGAATTCCGCAAGGGATCATGACTTTTTTTTCTTTTCTGATCACGGTAACGGATTTGTCGGGATAATTCGATTTGGCTGTCGTTGCTGCGACAAGACCGGTGGCACTTCCACCAATCACCAATACATCGGTTTTTTTCATTGAAACACCTCTTAAAGAGATTCTCATAATTAGCATACGCCATATTTATTTTCTTCCTATTTTTTATTTTTGTCAATATGTTTTTATCTATATATTTTATATATATATGTATTTGAATATATTTCAATATTACGAATGACTTCCACTGAGGGCGAAGTACCCAGCGCCGAAGCTCTACCTTTTGTCTGCCCCTTTCATACCTGCTGCGATCGGCGTATGCTTACATATTCGAGGGGAATATGCATTTCGATCCTAGCTATTTGCCTTATCCATCGATGCGTTATCCGGTGTATGCGCGAAACGGCATGGTTGCGAGTTCTTCGCCACAGGCTTCGGCAGCAGGCCTCTCAATCTTGCAAAAAGGGGGAAATGCCGTGGATGCAGCGGTTGCCGCGGCAGCTGCACTCACGGTCGTGGAACCCACGTCGAACGGGATCGGAAGCGATGCCTTTGCGCTTGTCTGGATCGAGCGCGAGCAAAAGCTCTATGGGCTTAACGCGAGCGGATGGGCCCCTGCAAACATATCGATCGAAAAAGTGCTCAAAGTAGGCGCTGGATACCACAACGCCACACAGAGCTCTCGTCCTTCAATCGGCGCTCAAGCCGGGCTTCGAGAAACACCGAACGCCTCTATGCCGATGTTCGGCTGGATTCCCACCACGGTGCCTGGCGCGCCGAGCGCGTGGGCCGAACTCGTTACCCGCTTCGGAGCGCTTTCGCTCGCTGAGGTGGTGAAGCCTGCGGTCAAGTACGCACAAGAAGGCTACCCCGTTTCCGCCAACCTTGCTCGCATGTGGAAACGAGCCTTCGAAAAATATCGTACTTTGTATTCCGCTCCGGAATTCGAAGAGTGGTTCCGCGTCTTTGCTCCAGAAGGACACGCTCCAGAGGCCGGGGAGATCGTGCACTTTCCGGACCATGCAGACACGCTCAAGCTCATCGGTACATCGAACGCTGAGGCCTTCTATCGTGGAGAGCTTGCTTCGCGCATCGTCGAGGACAGCGATGCCTTTGGCGGTTTCTTCTCTAAAGAAGACTTCGAAACCTATCGAGCATCCTGGGTCGAGCCCATCAGCATAGACTATCGAGGCTATACCGTGGCCGAAATTCCTCCGAATGGTCAGGGGATCGTCGCTCTGATGGCGCTCAATATTCTCAACAAGTTCGATCTCAAAGAGCGCGAATCTGCGCAAGCCTATCATCTCCAATGGGAAGCAATGAAACTTGCGTTTGCCGACGGATTGGCGTATGTGACCGACCCTGCCTCGATGTGTTGTTCTTATCGCGATTTTCTGCAGGCCGATTATGGCACGCTTCGAGCGCAGGAAATCGATGTTTTGGGCCACGCAAAACTCTATTCTCCTCGAACGCCACCCTCTTCGGGGACGGTATATCTCTGTACTGCCGATGCACAGGGGAATATGGTTTCCTACATTCAGAGCAACTACATGGGCTTTGGTTCCGGAATCGTCGTCCGTGGTACCGGCATTAGCCTTCAAAATCGTGGCGCAGATTTTTCGCTCGACCCTCTCCACCCCAATTGCCTTGCACCTCGAAAGAAGACCTACCACACCATCATCCCCGGTTTTTTGTTGCAGGATGGCCGCGCGCTTGGTCCATTCGGCGTGATGGGTGGGTATATGCAGCCGCAGGGGCATGTGCAAGTGGTGATGAACCTCATCGATTTCGGCCTCAATCCGCAACAAGCCCTCGATGCGCCCCGATGGCAGTGGGTGGGAGGCTTGAAATTTCTCGTGGAGCGCGGTTTTCGTGCGGATATACTTACGGCGCTCGCCGGCCGCGGTCACGACATCGAAGTCAGCGAGGATAGCACACCATTTGGGCGAGGTCAGATTATTCTCCGTTTGCCGAATGGCACGCTCATCGGCGGCTCAGAAGGACGTACCGATTCCTCTATTGCCTGTTGGTGAGTGCTGAGTCCTCTCGATGGCGATATCCGCATAGACGGCTTTGTCGCCTTCGAAGGCTTCCAATTCTTACCCCCGACATCCTTTTTTCCAATATTGCTTTATTTTGTAATAAAATATGAAAAATTGCCAATATTTCGCATATCTTGACATATATTGTTGAAAAAGGTATATTCTTCGCAAGAAAAAACAGATGCGGCGCTTCGATGGAGCGCCAGCTCTGCGCTTCGTGTCCATTTTTTTTGGAGGGTTGTATGAAGCTGGTAAAGGTAATCGGTGTCGCGCTTGTCGCGCTGTTGCTGTTCTCCTGCGCGCCAAAGCTTGCTCAAGAAGACCTCGATGCGGCCAATGCTGCATTTGCCGATGCCCAGAACGCCAAGGCCGATGTGTATGCTCCTGCTGAGTTCAAGGCTGCTCTGGATGCCAAGGCTGCGCTCGATGCGGAACTCGCCGCTCAGGATGCCAAGACTTCAGGCAAGTCTTACGAGCAGGCGAACGAGCTCATCAAGGTTTTTGCCGAGGCAGCGAATAAGGCAAAAGAGGCAGCCGTGACCAATATGGATCAGGTCAAGGGCGAAGTCGCTCAGCTCATTACCGATATCGATACAGAGTATGCCAATGTACAGGCTCTTGCTCAGGCTGCTTCGAAGGATGCCAGGAAGGCCGCCAAGGCGAAGCTCAATGTGAAAGACATCAACGCAAAGGTTGCCGCTGCAGCCGAGGCCATCACTGCTGCGAAGGCAGCGAACGATTCTGGGGATTATGCGGGCGCCAGAGATCAGCTCAATGCGGTTAAGTCCAGCCTCGATGAGCTCAAGTCCACGCTCGAAGCCGCAGGATTCACCGCGCAGTAAGTCCAGTACGTGAAAAATTCGCGCGACGATAGTCGTGCGTACGCTTACACCGAAGAGGGGTCGCCCGGAGCAAAGAGGGCAGCCCCTCTTTTATTTTCTTCATGCGCCGCTTAGACTGATTTTGGTATTTTTGGTATTTAATAAATATTTTTATATATTTCGAATATGCAGATGATCGCTCAAGCGTACTGGATGATGGCTGAGAATCCGCTCGACATCATTTCCTTTGAGGAATGTCTGGTCAATGCATGGACAGGCAATACAAAGATGTTGCTTTTCTATGTCAATCCTCCTTCGGTGATCATCGGCCGTAATCAGAATTATTGGCGAGAGGTGTCTCCTCGGTGTAGGGTACCGGTGTATCGACGTTCTTCGGGGGGAGGGGCCGTGTACCATGATTCGGGCAACTTGAATTGGGCGTTAATTGTGCCGCGAACGCTTCACTCGCAGGAAGACGAGCTCTCGCTCATGGCCGAGGCCATTTCAAAACTCGGCGTCTATGCCCGTCCCGGCGACAGAGGGGGGATTTTTGTTGCGATGGGAGACGGTGAAGCGCAGGGCAAAATTTCCGGCACCGCCAGGCGCTTCGGCACGCGCAATGTGCTGCATCATGGAACCCTGCTTGTGTCCGCGGACCTTCAGGCCTTGAGAGCCTCGTTGGGGGGAATCCGGTTATTCGAAGACCTGTCGATCGCCTCGGTGCCGGGAAATCCAGTCAATCTCACCCGGTTCGTTCCCTCTCTTTCGGTCGACGAGGTCGTTGCACGGCTGGCAGATTCCCTTTCGGGTATGGCGCCGAAAACGATCGATCTTGCACGATTTTGGGATGAGGCAGGTCCGTCGCAGGGGTCGTCATTCTCGCAGAGGCCATCATTCTCGGACCCTGAAGATGCACTTCAGGATTTTGATTTCTGCATGGAGCGCAGGGCTTTTGATACCTTTAGAGCGCAGTTTGGCTCACCCGACTGGATTTTGGGCCAGAGCCCTCCCTTTTCGATATCGGTTTCGCAGGGGAAAGCGCGGGCGATAGTCAGGGTCGAGCAGGGCAGGATAGCGGAAATACATCCTCTGGAGACGGATGATCCGGGCTCGATCGAATATGCCGATATCCTCCAACGGCGATTCCTCGGGGTCCAATTCGATTTCAAGGTCAAGGAAATTCTGGAAAAGGAGCATCTATGGACAGATATGCGGTATTGAACGAAGTACGGTCGTTGATCGATGAGGTCAAATTCGGCATTCTGGCGACAGTCGATGCGGACGGATATCCACATCAGAGGTGGATGAGCCCCGTACTTTTGCCGAGATTCTCGAATTCGCTTTTCTGCGTAACCTCCGAGCGCTTCGGGAAGATGGTTCAGATCGAGAAAAATCCGAAGGTGTCCTGGATATTTCAGTGTCCCCGGCTGGATAAGATTGCCACTGTCCGTGGCTTTGTGGAGGTCGTGCACGACCCCATGCTGGCTGCGGAAGTAGAAGAGGCAATCGGACCAAGGCTCAATGTGTTTTGGAAATATGCCGAGGAGCCGCGAATTCTTGTTGTGCTGGAGACGACCATCGAAGAATATCAGTTCTTCGCTCCCCTCACATCGATACACGAATATGTGAAAGCGGAGGTGTGCGGCTATGAAGACTGAACTCGCACAATATCGAAAAGAAGAGCTATTGCGTATACTCACCATCATGCAGACCATCAGGGCTTTCGAGGAAAAGGCAGGCATGATGTATGGGCTTAGGAAGATCGGGGGATTCTGCCATCTGTACACTGGCCAGGAAGCAGTCGCCGCGGGCGCCATTTTCTCTCTGGATCTGTCCAAGGATTATGTGGTCACCGCCTACCGCGATCATGGGCACGCCATTGCCTGCGGTATGGATCCGAAAAAGGCGATGGCGGAACTCTTCGGCAAGGTGACGGGCTGTTCGCACGGGAAAGGCGGTTCGATGCACCTTTTCGACCTCGAACACCACTTTATGGGCGGTAACGGCATTGTGGGCGCGCAGATACCGGTTGCGGCGGGCGTCGCATTCGCACAGCAGTACCAGGGCACGGGAGGCGTGACACTCTGCTTCTTCGGCGATGGTGCATTCCATCAGGGATCGGTGCACGAGACCTTCAACCTCGCGAAGATATGGAATCTGCCCATTGTCTTTATCATCGAGAACAACCAGTGGGGAATGGGCACGAACTGGAAAAAAGTCTCAGCGGTCGATGACTTTTCGGCGACAGCCGGTGCGTATGGCATGAAAGGATATTCCTGCGACGGCCTCGATGTGCTCGAGGTTCGTGCGACAATAGAGAAGGCAGTGTCAGAAGCGCGCCTTGGCAGGCCTTCGGTGGTTGAGGCCAGGACATATCGCTACAAGGGTCACTCCATGAGCGATCCTCAGAAATACCGAACCCGGGAAGAGATCGACGAATACCGAAAGCGCGACGCAATCCAGTCTTTCGTCACCAAACTCACCGGGGAGAAAATTCTCTCCGAGGAAGAATGGAAGGATATGATCCAGCGTATCAGTGCTCAGATCGAAGAAGCCGTGGCATTTGCGGAAGAGAGCCCCGAACCCGCGCTTTCGGAGCTCTATACCGACATTTATGCGTAAAGGATGGCCTGTATGCCTGAACTCACCTATAGAGAAGCACTCAATCGCGCCATGGATGAAGAAATGGCGCGCGATGAAAAGGTTTTTTTAATCGGCGAAGAAGTCGGAGAGTATGACGGCGCCTATAAAGTCTCCCGCGGGCTGCTCGCGAAGTATGGCCCGAAGAGGGTCCGGGATACACCGATTTCGGAGCTTGGATTTACAGGGCTCGGCGTGGGGGCGGCGATCGCCGGGCTACGGCCCGTGGTGGAATGGATGACCCACAATTTTGCGCTGCTGGCAGTCGATCAGGTGGTGAACAATGCCGCCAAGCTAAGGCAGATGTCGGGCGGCCAGATCTCCGTGCCCATCGTCTTCCGCGGACCGAACGGTCCTGCTGAATTTTTGGCTGCGCAGCACTCTCAGTCCCTGGGCGGCTTCTGGATGCATGTGCCGGGGCTCAAGGTCGTGGCACCCGCAACTCCCTCCGACGCATATGGGCTTCTAAAAAGTGCGATCCGCGACGACAATCCTGTCGTCATGCTTGAGGCCGAGCTCATGTATCCCTGGAAAGGGGAAGTCTCCGAACAAGAATTTCTGGTGCCGATCGGCAAGGCGCGGATAGCCAGAGAAGGCGAAGATGTGACGCTCATTACGTATTCGAAGCCGATCCGGATGGTCGAAGAAGCGGCGGAGCGCCTTGCGGAGAAGGGTGTGCGCGCCGAGGTGATCGATCTGCGCAGCCTAAGGCCTCTCGATGAAGAAACTGTCGTGCATTCGGTCCGAAAAACAGGCCGCTGTGTGGTCATCGACGAAGCATGGCCTATGGCGAGTCCTGGCGTCACGGTGGCACAGCTTGTGAATTCGCGGTGCTTCGATGTACTCGATGCGCCGGTAGAGCTTGTGTCGGGCGAAGATGTGCCTATGCCCTACAATCATACGCTCGAATTGGCTGCACAGCCTTCGGTCGAAAAGGTGATTGCGGCAGTAGGCAGGGTTCTCTACCGGGAGGATTTGTAATATGGCAGAGCTTTTGCGGATGATCGCCCTCTCTCCGACGATGAGTGAAGGCAGGATTTCTAAATGGAAGATCAATGAGGGGACGGAATTTTCGTCGGGCGATGTCCTCTGCGAGGTGGAGACTGACAAGGCGAGCATGGATTATGAGGCACCCCAGAGCGCTTCGCTGTTGAAGATACTCCTGCAGGCCGGCGAAACGGCCAATGTTGGCGACCCTATCGCCGTGATCGGTCAGAAGGGCGAAGACTATGCGCCGCTTCTCAAGGGTATTGGGCCAGAAGAGGGCAGTGCCAGCAAGGTGCATGAGCCTGAGCGCCCGGCTGAGAATGTGAAACAGGAGCCACCGTCCGCTGCAACGCAGCCTATTGAGGTAGGCGGGTCGCAGCGTTCACCGAAGCCCGCCGCGGAGGCAACAGCACAGCTCTCGCAGCAGCTCACCGCAGAGCCCGCGGCCCAGCCCGCACAGCGTTCACCGAAGCCTGCCGTAGAGCCTGCAGCCCAGCCCCTGCAGCAGCCCGCCGCGAAAGATGCGAAAAGCCTACCGCGCAAGACCCCTCAGGCCCCGGCCCGCCTTCCCCCCTCGAGCCCTCTCGCGCGCAAACTTGCACTTGAAAAAGGCATCGATATCCGCCTTGTGCCGGGCTCCGGGCCAGGAGGGCGCGTCATCGAGCACGATATCCTGGAATTTGAGAAAGGGATGAAGGGCACTGTACTCTTCCCCGGAGCCGGCACAGCCGAGCCCGCCCCGAGCGAGCTTCGCCGGGAGCCGGCCATCATTCAGCCGAGCATGAAGCGCCTTGTGATCGCACGGCGCCTCTCCGAGTCGTTCTTTACCGCCCCCCACTATTACCTCAAGAAGAAAATCAGGGCCGAAGCTCTGCTCGCCCTGCGCGCGACCGCCAACGCCGCCCGTCCGACTAAACTCTCGTTCAATGCCTTTCTTGTGAAAATTGTTGCGGAGGCCCTTGTCCGCCACCCTGAAATCAACGTGTATTGGCGCACACCTGGCGCTACAGGTGCTGGCATTGCAGGTGTAGGCGCTGCAGGTGCAGCTGCTCCTGGCGCGGCCAAAGAGACGGCCGGCAGACCCACAGCCATGTCCTCTTCCACAGTCGCATCCGCCTTGCACCCCGTCCTCGAGCAGCGCCACAGCATCGACATCGGGTTGGCGGTCGCGCTTCCTGACGGCCTCATCACGCCGGTGGTCCGCGACTGTAACCTGAAGTCGGTGAGCGAAATCGATGCGGAGCTTGTACAGCTCATCGAGAAGGCGCGCGCAGGCCGTCTTGCTCCGCAGGAGTATGAGGGTGCAGGCTTCACAATATCCAGCCTGGGCTCCTTCGGCATCGATGAGTTCACTGCGATCATAAATCCTCCGGGCTCCGCGATCCTCGCGGTGGGCGCGATCGTAAAAGAGCCGGTTGTCGACGACGGGGATATAATAAGCGTCGCCCAGACGCTCAGCCTGACCCTTGGATGCGACCATCGGAGCATCGACGGGGCGGTAGGAGCGGTATTTTTGGCCGATCTGGCCGCGATGCTCGAAAATCCCGCCATGGCGCTGGTGTAAACAGGAGATGATGACATGGAAGCAAAGCTATACGATTTTGTAGTGATCGGGGCAGGCCCCGGCGGCTATGTCGCGGCGATCCGCGCTGCGCAGCTCGGCCTCGCGACCGCCGTCGTCGAAAAGAATCTCGTGGGTGGCGTATGCCTCAATATCGGCTGTATCCCCTCCAAATCGCTCATCCACAGTGCCCGCCTCTTCGCCGAGGGCAAAAAATTGCTCGAAAAATGCGGCGCCAAGATCGACTTGGGCGGTTTCGACTATGCGCCCACGTGGAGGGCCTCGCGACTGGCCGCGGACAGGCTCTCGAAGGGTGTCAGCTATCTTCTGAAGAAGAACGGCGTAGAACTCATCCAGGGCACGGCGACACTTTCGGGTGCGAACAGCATCGACGTCGAAACCGCAAATGGCCCCCTCCAGCTCAAGGCGAAAGCCGTTCTCCTTGCCACGGGCTCGAGGCCTCGGCTCATCCCCGGCTTCGAGTTCGACGAAAAGAGAATTCTTTCGTCCACTGGCATGCTCATGAGCGAAACGCTGCCCAAGCGCCTTTTTATTCTCGGTGCTGGCGCGATCGGCATGGAGTTCGCCTATGTGATGAATGCCTTCGGGGTCGAAGTGACGGTCGCCGAGCTTCTGCCGAGAGTGCTGCCGCTCGAGGACGAGGAAGCGTCGAAGATTGTCGAAAAGGAATTCCGTGCCCGCGGTGTTGCTATATATACCGGGGCAAAGGCCAGCGGTGCAGAGGTCGCGGGCGACCATGTAGTGGTCCATCTCAGCGATGCGCAGGGCTCGCCTCTCGAGATCGAGGCAGACGCCGCGCTGGTGTCGGTCGGGCGCACGACGAATATCGACGGTCTCGGCCTTGAGAAACTCGGCATGCGCACCGAGCGTGGCTACATAATCACCGGTGAATATCACGAGACATCCTGTGCGGGCATCTATGCCGTGGGGGATATCACGACCTATCCGCAGCTTGCACACGCCGCGTCGAAGGCCGGCGAGATCGTCGCAGAGCGGGTCGCACACCTCTTGAAGGGCACGCCGAACCCCCGAGACCATGTGCTCGATAGGCTGCACGTGCCCAGCGCCGTGTACTGCGAGCCGGAAGTGGCCTCTTTTGGCCTCTCGGAGGCGAGCGCGAAGGAAAAGGCTATCCCCCATGCAGTCGCGAGGTTCCCCTATCGCGGCAATGGACGCGCGGTAGCGGAGGAGGCGGCCGAAGGTCAGGTGAAGATTGTGTTCGACCCGGATACCAAGGCCATTCTCGGCGCCTCGATTGTCGGCGAGAGCGCAGCTGACACTATCCACGAGATTCTGCTCGCCTCCAAGGCCGAACTCACCGTGGAAGATGTCGCGGAACTCGTGCATGCCCACCCGACTGTCTCGGAGACCATTATGGAGGCCTCGAAGGCCGCACTCGGCCACGCTATTCACATTTGAACTTTCGAAAAAGAGAGGGCTTGTCATGTTTGGAAAACATTCGAATGAGGGCTTTCATGAGACCCTGCCGGGAAACCATATCAAGACCCTGTGCTATGGTGCCCATACGCTCCTCGTCGAGGTCAGGCTCGAGAAGAAAGCACCGTTGCCGGAGCACAAACATCCGTATGAACAGACAGGATATCTTGTATCCGGGCGGATCCGGATGAACATCGCCGGCGACATACAGGAACTGGAACCGGGCGACAGCTGGTGCATCCCCATGGACGCCCTGCACCAAGTGGACGTGCTCGAAGATGCGGTTGTGGTCGAGGTTTTCAGCCCGACGCGCGAAGAGTACATCAAGTATAAGAACGACAGCGACATTCTCCGATGATTGAAAAAGTTATACCCGAACTCTCCCGTTCCGGCGAGAGCGCCTTTCTGGTGGGCGCCGGAATGCCGAGTTCCGCCACGCCCTCCATCTGTGCCGTCCTCTTCGACATGGACGGAGTGCTCGTCGACTCCGAACGCCTTATCGCCGAGGCGGCCAAGCGGATGTTTGCCGAGCGTTATGGCCTCGAAGTGCGCTATGAAGATTTTACTCCCTTTGTCGGTGCTGGCGAAAACCGCTACATCGGTGGCGTGGCCGAGCGATATGGCCTGGCCATCGATATTGTCGCCGCAAAGGCCTGGACCTATGAGATATACGGCCGGCTTGCACGGCAGCATGCCGCGGGCATGAGGGCTATGCCGGGTGCCGTCGATTATGTGCGCGCGTGCCGTGCCCATGGGCTTAAGACTGCGCTTGCCTCGGCTGCGGACAAGGTCAAGGTGATGATCAATCTCGAGTATCTCGGCCTTCGAGAGGACGAATTCGATGCAGTGCTCACGGCTGAGGATGTAACGCACAAAAAACCAGATCCAGAGATGTATCTTAAAGCCGCCGAACGCCTTGCCGTCGAGCCGGAATGCTGTCTCGTCGTGGAAGATGCCGTAAACGGCACATTGGCGGGAGTGCGGGCAGGTGCGCGCGTCCTCGGCATCACCTCGAGTTTTACCGAAGAGGCGCTGAGGAAAGCAGGCGCTACCTGGACCGCATCAGACCTGGCCTGCGCACCCCTCCCCTGGGAGTTGGTGCGCTTTCCTGCGACTGGAGGTTCTTTAGGATGCAGCCTCTAGGCTCGCTTCGTCTTTCGACTTCTTCAGTTTCTTTTCGAGGGCCTCACGATTTCTCTGCTGCTCGGCCTCTTTCATCTTCTTCACTTCTCGGTAGTGAGGCAGTTCTCCTGCCCAGAGCTTATCCGCAACGGGTGCCCATTTCTCGGCTGCCGGAGCGCACTTCGCGGTGAGTTCATCGACATCTTCTCTGTCGATCGGCTGCGTGGAGTGGGCGCCGGAGGCCTTGACCATTGAGGCGAGCATGCCGGGATTATCCAAAAGCGGGCAGGGCCTGAGGTGGTTGGAATTGAAGGGCTGATGGGCGGCATACTCTTTGAAGAGCGGCGAACGAAGAGCCTCGAGCAGCGAGACATTCCGTATGTTGACATTCGAATAGTGGATAAATGCGCAGGGCTCCACGTCCCCCGCGGCGTTGATGTGCAGGTAGCTTCTTCCTCCCGCGATGCAGCCGTCGACATACTGCCCATCGTTCCAAAAGTCGAGGAGGAAGATGGGTTTCGTGTCGCGCATCTTGCGGACCCAGTGGAACATGTACTCGCGCTGTTCTGCGGTGGCGAGTAGGTCTGTATCGGCGTCTTTTCCGAGCGGCATGTAGGTGAAATACCATCCGAAGGTGCATCCCTGTTCGATCAGAAAATCGAGGAATTTCTCGTCCCCGACAGCCTCGGTATTTTTAGAATGATAGAGGGTGCTGAACCCGAAGGGGGCGCCGTATTTCTTCATGTTGCGCATGCCCTGGATGACTTTTTGGTAGGTGCCCTTGCCGCGGCGGAAATCGGTGTCTTCTTCGAAGCCCTCTATGCTGAATGCGAGCGCAAAATTGCCTACATCGGCGAGCTCTTTTGCAAACGCATCGTCGACGAGGGTGCCGTTGGTGAACGCCAGGAATATGCAGTCGCTGTGCACCTTAGCGAGCTTGACGAGGTCTTTTTTTCGTAGCGTTGGTTCTCCGCCCGAATAGATGTAGAAGTAGATGCCGAGATCCTTGCCTTCGCGGATGATGCGGTCGAGAAGCGCGTAATCCATGGAGTCGGTCTTGTCGTATTCTGAGGCCCAGCATCCCGTGCAGTGCAGGTTGCAGGCGCTGGTGGGATCCATGAGGATGGCCCAAGGAATGTTGCACTGGTATTTGGCTTTGAGCATGGAGGCCTTATCCGCGCCGACCATCGCGGAGTTGAGCACGAAGTTCGTGAAGAAACGCCTGCGGACCTTGGGGGATAACTCCTTGAACGCGCGGAGGATAAGACCTCGATAAGGATTATCGGGATCCTGCATGACCTTTTTTGCCGATGCGATTTGACGTTTTACATCTTCCCGGTAGGTGAAGGGCATGAGCATGTCTGCAATCTTCGGGATGTTTTTTTCGGGATCTCTGTTGAGATACTGCAGTGCAAGGTTAAAGCCTGTGCTTCCCAGCGCGTGCGGGATAGTATTCATAATTCCCTCCTCATCCTATCATCTATGAATGACAGGTCTGTCAATATAAATGCAAACTGCATTTGTTCCTCCATCGTCAACCTTTATATGCCGAGCATGTGCAGGATTGAGCCAATATTTTTCTGGATAAACGCACTGTCCGTAAAAAGAGAGCGCATGATGCTGCTCTCTACAAGGGAGAAGAAGAGTGTCGTCGCGGCAGCAACCCTCGGGGAGGGCAGAAGCGTCCTCTCGCCGGCAAAGAGCAGCTCGATTTTTTTGCGTAGCGATTTTGCTGTCTCGTTAAGCGCCTCTGCAATCGTCGTATCTTCCCGCTTTAACCGCAGCGCGAGATCGAGGATGATTGGCGTATATTTACCCTCTTCGATCTCGTTGGTAAACACCTGGTATATCTTCTGCAACTTCTGCGCAAGGCTCAAGTCCTGTTGGCGGATGATGTCTTCTATGCTCCTGCTGAGGGTGTCGAGAAGTTCTTGGACTGCATAATGGAAAATTTCGTCCTTGTTTTTGAAATAGTTGTAGACATTGGTGCGACTCAAGCCGGAGGCCGAAGCAAAATCGTCGAAGCTTACGTTGTGGTATCCCTGTTTCGAAAACAAATTGAGTGCGGATTTGACGATTTCGCGTTTTCTTTCGTCGTGATCGACGATTTTCGGCATACACCTCACCTCAACATCCAACAACCTAGTATCTTATTCTGACACTACTGTTAAATATAAAGCATCGAAGAACGGGCGTCAAGTATTTTCTTTTTGAACATGCGGAATCACCATGGTTGAGACATGCTTCTCGCGATTGCTCTTGCGCGAAGTATCGCGCCTACGATATCGTAATGCATTATGCTCAGTATTCCCGTGCTTATTAAAATTGTGGTGGTTTTTTCTTTGGTCGTGGTTGCCACCGCAAAACATGTACATCTTGGGCTTGCCGCAGCAACGGGAGGTATTCTCATAGCGCTATGGCAGGGGCTGGATCTTTCGGCGATTTGGAGCGCTGCGTTAGAAGAGCTTTTAAATCCGGATTTAATGTTGCTTGTGATTCTTCTTGCCGCAATCATGGCTTTTTCCGCTGCCATGAAGAAATCTGGTGCGATGGATAGGTTTGCCGATGCCATCGCAGAGTCGGCGCCTTCTCGAAGAATAGCACTCGCCCTGGCTCCTCTTTTAATCGGAACGCTTCCCATGCCGGGAGGAGCGATCATTTCGGCTCCCCTGGTGGGCACAATCAATCATGACGACTCCAGAAGTCCGGAGACGCTGTCGGCGATCAATTACTGGTTCAGACATAATCTTGAACTTATTTGGCCCTTATTTCCTGCTTTTATTTTGACTTCTGCGCTTACGAATTTGTCTGTTGGCACGCTCATACTGCTCAATCTATATGCCCCGGTGGTGCTATTCGTCTTAGGCCTCATATTCATATTGCCCAAGAGGGGGACTGGGGGTGTCGATAATCTCTCGAAACAGCAGGATTTTGAGCAGAGGAAGCCCCCCAAGGGGCATAAGATGAATACGGCGAAATTGTATCGCCTCATGCGTGGTGTGGCCCCTCTTGGAATCGTAATAGGCGCGTATATCGTGCTCGACCTTCTGTGGGAGCTTGGAAAACCGCAGCTTGAGCTTAGTGCGCCGATACAAGCGCTTATTGGGCGCTATGTCCCCATCCTTTGCGGCCTTTTCGTCGGTTCACTGTATCTTGTAAAAATCGCAGGCAATGCTCGGATATTTCACAAGAGTGTTTCGAAGTCCACACTCGAATTGATCGCCGTGATTATCGGCATACGGATATTTTCTGCACTCATGAATGCGGCGGGCATTGCGCACGCAGCATCGATGGAACTCGCGCGTACCGGAATACCGACGATTCTCGTGATTGCGCTTCTGCCATTTATTTCTGGGATAGTGACGGGTGTGGGGATAGGATATGTGGGACTCTCAATGCCGATCGTCCTTGGGCTTCTTTCGTCTTCCGGTATTCCGCTCAAGGCGGGAGTCGTCATTGCAAGCGCATTCGGGTACGCCGGCATGATGTTTTCGCCACTACATGTATGTATGGTCGTGACGGTACAGCACTTTAAGTCGACGTTGCCTTCGACGATCCGGAAATTTGCTCTACCATTGAGCATCTTCGTCGTGGTAGCCAGTGTCTATGGCGCAGTGCTCTCGGCGGTGATGCGCTAAGAGCCTTGCGCGGAAAGCCCTTCGCGAAGAACTCTACACGAAGCGCCCTACACGAAGCGCGCCCTTGAGGGCCAGGCTATTGCCTTCTTCTTTGCTTGCGAGCCATTTTCTGTTGCCCCCATATTTATCGCCGATCGATGACGTTCGTATGATTGAACGAACCGACCTGGATGGCGAGGGAAGGTATCAAGGCCTGTGTATCGTCGACATTGCCCAGCAGACTTGCACCGACAAGTATGCCATAGTGCTGTGTCAGCCTCATGCTTGTTCCGATGGTCGCACTCCATTTGAGCGGCCACATCGCATACGTCGACGGATCGTCGTACTCCATCACCGCTCCGGCGCTCCCATTTGCGAAGAGATAGATGTCGCCGCCCGTCAGTTCATTGATGACCTTGATGCGGTACCGGTATTCGAGGCTCCCCGCGAGGACGGAATTTCCCGAACAGCTTGTCGGAATATAGCCAAGGCCATAGAACATGAGCGGCTGGTTCAGCGTCGAATAGTAAGAGACCTTCGCGGGCTGGGCGCCCGTCACAAGCCCTGCAAAATCCGTTCCGCCAAAGAGGCTTAGGTGCAAGGCATCGGCCTTCCCCACTGGAAAGACTGCCGAAGCGTTGGCCTCGAGCTGTGCGAAGGAGAACTGGCCTCCGAACGTGGGGCTGAACCACCGGCCATAGGTGGTGAGGGCGAATCCCTTGCGTGGGAACGCGGTTCTGTCCCTCGTATCGATCCTCAACGCGGCCCTCAGCGCACCGGCGTTTTGCGGTGCAAGGCTCGTCCAGTCGTCGCCGGTGAGCACGTTTCCGAAGGAGTATCCGACCATGATATCTGCGATATTGCCCAGCACGGCACCGCCCCACAGGCCAGCGCCATACGTCCTGAATTTCGACGCTATTGCGATAGGCAGCGCTTCGGAGGCGAACATGTCGTATTCAAAACGGAAGCTGGCCCAGGGCATGACAAAGAAAGGTCCCAGTGGCTGAAAGTATTCCATGTTCGCCGCGGTTGCGTTCACGAAGGATACCGAAGTCAGCAGTGCTGAGCGAGGGCCGGTGAGGCCTTTGGCCAAAAACCCCGAGGACGCCACCATGTTGCTGGAAATGTTGTTCGAGATGGCACCTTGATAGGCCAGGGAGGCAAAGAGTTCGTTCTCCATGGGTTTTTGAAGGATGATAGAGACGACTGCGCGTAGCGCTTCAGGCCCTTCGTCGCTCTGCAGGCGTTCGAGGTCGAACTTGACGAGCGAAAAATCGCCGGTGGTATAGGCGGCATGGAGCGCTTCTTCGAGCTCTTCGCGCGAATAGGCTCTGCCGACAAGCGGCGAGAAAATCTTTTCTATTTTGTCTCTATCCGAGGCTGTGCCACCCTCGATCTTCAAAAACGAGAAGACAGGAGGAGGACCAAAAGCCTTTCGATTGGGTTGATCCGACGGCGCAACAAGCGCTCTCTGCGCTGCGATTTTTGCGGCGAGTTCGCGCAGCTGAGGCATGGCGGCTTCTCCAGCCTCCTCGCCGCGGGCGATTATCTCCTTTGCGCGGGCGTAGCTTGCGGTCGTAAACTCCTCGAGGTCCGGGATGATGACGAAGTCCGCCGCCTCGATGTTTGGTTTCATATTCTGTGAGATGAAAATGTTGCCCGTCTGGCTTGCGATTTCCATGGAGGAGTTCAACTCGTCGAGGGAATCCGGCGCCTTGCCCCGGGAGATTACGGCGATGACAATGTCAGCCCCCATCTGTTTGGCGATATCGACGGGCAGGTTATCGAGGATGCCGCCGTCGACCAAAAGCTGACCCTCGTATTCATAGGGCATGAAGACGACAGGAATCGACATCGAGCTGCGCATCGCTTCAGCCAACGACCCGTGGTCGAACACCACCCTATCTCCGCTCAGAATGTTAGCGGCGACGGCGCGGTAGGGTACTGGAAAAGCGTCGAAGTTCGTCTGTGCTGCCATGTGGATGGTACGGGACGTAAAGAATGAGAGTATATTCTGGCCTTCCAGCAGGCCTGTGCCGATATTAGGTCCCTTGGAGTCGAAGCCGATCCTCATCGCATACATCGATTCGACGGAGCGCTCGAACATGGTCTTGGGCAGTTCCTTGGAATCCATGAAGAGCTCATTCCAGTCGATGATGGATATGAGGTCCTCCATCGCCTGGGGTGAATAACCGGCCGCATAGAGTCCGCCCACGATCGAGCCCATGCTCGTGCCGAGAATCATATCGATGGGGATGCCTGCTTCTTCGATTTTTTCCAGAACACCGGCGTGCGCGATGCCGAACGCCGAACCGCCCGAAAGCACCACGGCTATTTTGGGGCGGACCGCTTGTGCTACGGAACTTTCGGCGACTACCGGCGATGTGGCGGCGAGGTCCAATACAAGGCACACAAGATACACAAAGAAAAAACGATACACCGCGCGTCCGAAAGGCAAATGCATCCTATAAGTTCTCATAACGCACATCATAGACAGTGATCGCCTTTTTACGCAAGCGCGGTAATTCCGGGCAGCGAAAGCCTTTCGAGATAATCCAAAAAGGCGCGGGAGCCCGTGGAGATGTGGACATTCCTCATTGCCGCAGACAGCGTGACGCCCAAGCGACAGAGGCGCCCGAAGATCCGTCTGCGGTCAATACAGGATCCGAAATTGTATGGTATGATGAAAAAGAGGGCACAAAGGAGCACGAAGATGAGGATTCTCAATTTCGGTTCGCTGAATATCGATTACGTGTACCGCGTCGACGAGTTCGTAAAACCTGGGGAGACGAAGGCGGCCAAGACCCTTTCCGTGTTTGCGGGCGGCAAGGGCCTCAACCAGTCCCTTGCGATGGCGAGGGCTAGGCTGAAGGTTGTCCATGCAGGGAAAATAGGCCCGGAAGGCGAGTTTCTGGTCAAGACGCTGAAAGGCGGCGGCGTCGACACAAGCCGCATCGAGATCGCCAAGGTCGCGACGGGCCATGCGATAATTCAGGTCGACGACAGAGGCAGAAACTGCATTCTTCTTTTTGGCGGCGCAAACCAGGACATCGACGAGGCGTACATAGAACGGGCCCTTGCAGGCTTCGGGGCCGGCGAGATGCTCGTGTTGCAGAACGAGATATCTTCGATGCCGAGTATCATCGCCAAGGCAAAGATGAGGGGCATGACCATCGTACTGAACCCCTCGCCGTATTCGAATCTAGTGCCGGGCTATCCGCTCGAACTTGTGGATATCTTCATTATGAATGAGATCGAGGCTGCCGACCTCTCGGGCGAGGTGGATCCCGAGCAGGCCGCACACCTGTTGATGCGCAGTTTTCCGCAAGCCCGAATCGTGATAACGCAGGGCGAGGGCGGCTCTATGTGTGCACACAAGGGCGAGATCGTGCGGCAGAAGGCCTACAGGGTGGAAGCGGTGGACACCACCGCAGCGGGCGACACCTTTTCCGGCTATTTTCTTGCGGGGCTCGTCGAAGGACTGGATATCGTAAAATCCCTGGACCTGGCGGCGCGCGCAGCTTCCATCTGCGTCACGCGAAAAGGGGCGGCGGACTCTGTGCCGTGGCGGAGAGAACTGGAGACGGCAGGGCAGGTATGAAAGGCATGAACAAGATGCAAGGCGCAAGGTGCGCTGTGAAGAGAGGCAGCACATCGGCGACTGGACCCTGAACCTGTAGTCGTGCTGAGGGTGGCAACTTCAAAGGCGCTGGATGGTTAGGCGGCAGCGCCGGACATTTGGTTCTGGGTAGAGTTGCAGTACAAAAAATCGCTCCGGTTCGGTCGGGGCGAACGTGGAGTGTGTCTTTCCCTCGATCTTCAGCGAGGGTTCCGAAAATGCCGCGCCCGTGACGCTGACTGATGCACCGCGAGGGAACTGCAGCATCGGCACGAAAACTTCGGTGAGTGCCGATATCGAAAAATCAGGCACAAACTCGAGGATGAATCTGCCCCGATGCCGGTCGAACAGCATCATGAGGATATTCCCCGCGACGGCCGGCGCATAAGGCCGGACAAAGCCCACGAGGGCTCGTCCGCCGCCGTCCTCCGCACAGAATACCGAGAGATCCTCTCCGTTCCATCCGTCGCCGTATGCATGTGTGTTGTCGGGCGTATAGTTCCAGAGCGTGGCGCTCAAAAGATTGGCATCGAGCGCTTCGTAGTATGAGGAAAGCGCGCGCTGGTGCACGCTGAAGTTGCCCGTGCGGTATGCCCTGCGGCCGTTGAGATCGAAGGGAAGGCCGAATTCGCCGAGAAGCGTAGGGGCATTCTCCATGAAATCCCGAGAATGCCGCACAATCCGCGCCAAGGCCTCCCGAAAGTTGCGCCGCACGGCGCGAGGCCCGATAATGACTTTCTGAAGCGCGGAGTCGTAACCCAAAAAACCCGTCCAGCGCTTCATGGTGAGCGTCAGCAAATCGTACCAGTGCGTTTCGTTGACAAGAATGGGCGGGTCTGCGGCTTTGCCGTTTTTCTGCGGCAAGGCCGCAAGAGAAGCGCCCGTAAAGCCAGGCATATCTCCCAGAGGTGAGCTCTCCACGAATATCATGAAACGGTTCTGTTTTCCTCCGACCGATCCGATGCGCGCGGCGAACTTCGCTACAAAAGGTTTGAGATAGCGCTGGTTGAACATGTGGTGGAAATTTAGAGTCTGCGCATCCGGCGAACTGTCCAGCCCTGCGCCACTCTGTGCAAACCACTGGGGTTTTTTGAGCACCGCCTTGCCATCCTCGATGTCCCACACACCGACTCTACGCCAGACACAGGCTTCTCCATCCTTCCACGCTCGGATCCCAGGGGTGCCGAGCGTGACGCGCCCTACGGAGCGCAGCGCGCCACCTCTGACCTCGATGTGCTCGGCGGTCGTGGCGAATCCTTCGCCGGCGCATAGCGCTTCCCACGGCGTCGGCGCCAAGCCCGGAAGCACCATGTCCTTTCTCGGCGCCCAGAGCGCTTTCAGACCTATGAAGCCCTTGCCAGGCTCGTTCATCGATCCGAACCCTACGACATTCGGATATGCAGCTAGACGCTCTGCCAGCGCGCCGAAAGCCTCGATATAGTGTTCCTGCAGAAATTCCTGCACAGGCACCCCACCGACCTCGATGCCGGGCGCAAAGTCATTGCCCCCGAAGAACAGAGTGAACATCGTCGCGCAACCCAGCCTCAAATGGTTCGAAAACCATTGCATCTGAGGATAGTGCTCCCCCATCTCCTGGTGGAGCATTGCCGCCCCGCTCGCGTACAGTGTGCGCGGCTCGAATCCCACGGCTTCAATCGTCCACATCGGAGCTCCGTCCCCGCCGGTCCAGCGCGACCACACATCCTGATGCGGGTCAATGTAGAGCGATATGTCATGGCGCGCAGCCGACTCGACTACGGCTTCGAGATAGTCGAGGTAGAGAGCATCATACATGCCCGGACCCGCGTGCTCGATCGCTTCCCATGTCACCACAAGGCGCACGAAGTTCTGACCCCAGCGTACCAGCCGCGAAAAGTGCTCATCCGCCTCTTCGAGGGGAAAAGGCCGTCCCACAAAGGATACATGCGCGCCGTCGTAGAAACCTTCTTGGTTGTGGGTTCGTCCATCGGGCAGGGCAGGCACTTTACTGCTGCCCCCGAGGTTCACTCCGCGCAGCATGAGCCAGCGGCCCGTATCATCGACAAAATGCCCACGCGAGGTGCCCGCAATCGATATCATTGACCTTTCCTCTCTCAATAGCAGCATATGCATAGATGTATAAAACGGCAAGATGTTTGTTGCAAAAATCCTTTGCACGGTGGAATAAGAATGCTATAATAAGATAATGCAGATCTTGGAAAAGGAGGTATGCATGAAAAAGATTTTAATCGTATCGGTTCTTGCCGTGGCGCTGTTGTTCAGCGCAACAGCTCAGGCAAAGTATGGTCCCTATGCAGACAAGGTCATCTACGATGTGAGGATGGACCAGACCATCGCCATCAAGGATACTGCCGAAGGGAAAACCGATGTCTTCTTCACCGGTATCGACGGGAAGACCTTTAAAGGCATCCAGCAGGCGGACTTGAATAAACTTTCCGTCTATGAAGTGCCGTCAGGCTCTTGGTCGCTGCTCTTGAACCCAATTCCCAACAAGGCGCCGTACACCTTCCAGCACAAGGACGGCCGGACAATCTTCAATCCTCTTGCGATTCGTGAGGTCCGCTATGCGATCAACTGGCTCATCGACCGCAAGAAGATCGTCGATGAGATCCTGCTCGGCGCCGGCGAGCCTATGATTACCGCTCAGACGCCGGGACAGCCGGGAACCTACCGCTTCAACCTTGTTCCCGCCAAGCTCGGCATGACCGCTCGCGGCAACGAGAAGAAGGCGATCGCCGATATCGATGCGGCGATGAAGGAAGCGGCAAACCTGCCCGAGAACAAGGGCAAGCTCGTGAAATCCGGACAATTTTGGACATACAACGGCCAGCCGGTGACTATCCGCTTCATCATTCGCGTCGACGACCCGACCGGTCGCCTCCTCGAAGGCCGCTATATCGCCGAGCAGCTCGAAAAAGCGGGACTCAAGGTCGAGCAGCTCGAGTACGACCGCTCGAAGGCCGGCCAGCTTGCCTATGGTAGCGACCCGGCCGACTGGGAGTGGTCGATGTACACCGAGGGCTGGGGCGCAGGTGCAACCCGTGCGTGGTGGGATGTCACGATCAGCCAGATGTATTCGCCCTATTATGGCTATATGCCCGGCGGCCAGACAAGCGGTTTCTGGAACTACCAGAACGACGAAATCGACCGCATCGCCCAGAAGAACTACAATGGCTGGTTCCTCACCAGCGACGAGTACTGGAGCGACAACATGAAGGTGCAGGAGATGGCCCTCAAGGAAGCGGTCCGAATCTACGTATGCAGCCAAGTCCAGTACTATGTGGCGAACAAGGACCGTTTCAATGCGCGCATGCTCTACGGCCTCGGCGACGGCCTCAACAACTGGTCGATTCGCTCGGCGGACGTCAAGCCTGATGCCAACGGCCAGAAGACGCTGCGCGTCACGCAGTATTCGGCCCGCGGCAGCCTCTTCATGAGCTCATGGGACCCTGTGGGCGTCGACGGCTTCTCCGACGTGTATTCTGCAGCGATCGTCGAGGCCTGCACCGATCCCTCGACCTTCGAGTCCCCCAATGCGGCCAAGGATACGCCACTGCGCGTAAAATACGACCTCAAGAATCTCGAGACGAAAGTGGCCCCAGGCAAGGAAGGTGAACCTCCTGTAGGGCTTATCGATGTCGACAAGTCGGCTCTCATCTTCAACTCCAAGACCAAAAAGTGGGAGACCGGCGTCGAATATAAGGACATGGGCAACGGAACCTTCGATTATGTGAAGAACAACGCCATCAAGTCCTACAGCAAGTTTTCGAATATACAGTACATCTACGGAAAGTGGCACAGTGGCCAGCCCGTCACGGTCGCCGACATCATGTATGCGACAGCCTTTGCGTACGAGTGGGCAAACAAGGATAGCGACGACGACAAGTACTATGACGAGGCCTATGCTGCCCAGTATCAGTCCACCCTGTCCATTTCCAAAGGCACGGTTTTGAACAAGGATGCCTCTTTTACGACCTATTTCGACTTCAACTGGCCGATGGACAAGGATAGAGTCGCCGCGACCGGCGCAGTCACCCCGAAGGCCGGAAACCCCGGCCGCCAGACCCTGGTCTCATGGGAGATCTACGAGGCGCTGGCCAAGCTCGTGGCCGAAGGCTCGAAGTCCGGCACCCAGTATACTTTTGCCTACGACCCCTCGATCACCGAAGTGGACGTCATCAATCCGCAGTGTGTTGCCGACATCAAGGCCAAGCTGGAAGAATTCGTGGCTGCCAAGTATGTGCCCGACTCCATCAAGCAGTGGGTAACCCCGACGCAGGCGGTCGCCCGCTACAATGCCGCGATCAAGTTCATCGACACCTACGGCAATGCTTACATCTCCAATGGTCCCTTCTTTATCAGTAAGGTCGACTACAACGCGAACTACATCGAACTCTCAGCCTTCAGGGATTATCCGTACCGTGCCGACTACTTCCCGACACTTTTCCGCACGACCATCACTCGCATCGACGAGGTGAAGGTTCCGGTCACTGTCCAGCGCACTGCCGATGCCAAGATCGATGTTGTAGTGTCCGAGGTCACCTATCCGGATGATACGGCGAAAGCCGCCAGCAACAAGGCCAAAGTGACGGTCACGTTGATCCTCGCCGACAATACCGAAAAGGTCTATAGTGCAAAGTATACAAGCGCAGGCAACTTCCAAGCTGTGATCCCTGCAAAGGACCTTGGTGCACTGAAGGCGGGTGCCTACACACTCGTCGTACAGTCGATATTGAGCACAGAATCGCCGGCTGTGCAGGCTTCGTCGCTCGTTCTGTTCTGATATGATTGAATAAAAAGGGTGCGTCGCCGCAGAGGCGGCGCACCTTTTTTTCTTTCACTTGAAAGCGTCCAAGTAGAGGCTATGTAGCTCTCCATACAACATCGGAAAGGACAGGTGGTTCTATGTACAAATGGTTTGCCCTCAAACGTGTACTGAAAGGCATTGTGACGTATGTGATCATCATCTTTATCATGTCTGTCCTCTTCAATACCGTCAACGAGCAGACGATGCGTTCCAATATCGAGGAACAGGTGCGTGCCGAATCGGCGCGACTTAAGAACATGCAGCCTGCGGCTATTCAACGCTTCCAAGAACAGCGCCGACAAGACCTTATCCATCTCTACCGGCTCGATCGTCCATTTATGGAGCGGATTCTATATCGAACCTGGAACACGCTTACCTTTAATTTCGGAAAGTCGACCATCATCAAGTCATCCAGAGGTGAACGTGAGGTGCTCACGATTATCGGCGAGGCACTTCCGCGCTCCCTCATTCTTTTTACGCTCGCAGCCGCGATTGAGATCGTGGTCGGCATCATCCTCGGCCTCAAGAAGGCCCAGAAACCCGGAGGCTCTCTCGACAGGAGCACAAGCCTCATCACCATGATTGTCTATGGTATGCCGACCTTCTGGCTCGCGATGATTCTCATTATGTTCTTTGTGTATCAACTGAAAATCTTTCCTTCCGCGGGCATGCACTCGATACCGCCCCCTCAGGGGATCATGTATTTTCTCGACCTTTTGTGGCATATGACCCTGCCGCTGTTGACGCTTCTCCTCATTGGTTTCTGGGGAGTGTCCTATATGGTGAGAAACATTGTCCTGAGCATTCTTCAGGAAGACTATATTATGGCCGCGCGCGCCCGCGGCATTCCGGAAAACAAAGTGCTGTTCGGTCACACCCTGCGCACGGCCGCTCCACCGCTCATCACTATGTCGGTGCTGCAGCTTTTAGCGTCGATTTCGGGGGCCATCATCTTCGAAGGTATTTTCTCGTGGCCAGGGCTCGGAAACTTGTATTGGATCGCCGTACAGCAGAACGACATCCCTGTGTTGATGGGAGACCTTGCGATCACTGTGGGGCTCTATCAGCTAGGGCTCATCGTGCTGGACCTCAGCTATGGTTTTATGGATCCGCGCATCAAGGTGGGAGGTAAGGCATGAAGTTCGCCGACATGCAATACAGGTTTTCGGAATTTTGGTCGGAATTCAAAAAGGAACGTTCAGGCCTAGTGGGCCTTGCCATATTGGTCCTGTCGCTGCTCGTGGTGATATTCGAGCCGGTCATCCTCCCCTGGAAGGAGGCAAACAGCAAGTGGCGCAATATAGACTATTGGCAGGACAATTCAGCGAGCGCGCCTCCCGCATGGACCAATGCATTTACAAAACTGAAGGCGCCGGTGACCGTCCGCCTCGACGAGGGGGAAAAAGAAGAAGCCTACCTGGACGGCGGCATCCAGCTCGTCACTTATACCTTCGAGTATGACTATGGCGCCGACAAGGCCCCTCTCGATGTCATATTCCATGTCACCGGACACGGAGATATCCCTGTGCAGGTGTCCGTCGAACGGCCTGACGGAGTGATGCTGGACTTTGCGCAGCGATTTGAACAGGGGCTGGCCGGTCAAGACATCAGGATCTCGCTCGACAATGATGGACGCGAAGCGGCTTTCTCATTCATAAAAAACTACGAGAGCGAAAGCGCGCTCGAGCGATATTCGGGGAGGAGCCTTCGAACAGGCGACATACTCTTCAACGTCGCCCGCGAGGGCATGGCCGAGGAATTCGAGCCCCTCAAGGGGACGTATAAACTCATGGTAAAGGCCATGCTTTTAGACCCCGAGAATTTCAGCATCGAGAATCCCTATGTCGTCGTGACAGGTTCGGTGTCGGGTATTTTAGGTACGGACGATTCCAAGCGCGACCTGTTCTCGGGGCTCGTCGCGGGCCTCAAATGGGCACTGCTCATTGGTCTTTTGACCTCGGCGATCTCGGTGCTGATTGGTGTTCTCTACGGCATTATCTCCGCATATTTCGGCGGTGCCGTCGACTCGGTCATGCAGTTTATCTACCAGATTGTGAACTCCGTGCCTGTACTCCCGGTGCTCATTGTCATATCAGCTATCTTTAAGCCAAACATCTATATGCTGATCGGGGTGATGGTTCTTTTCTTCTGGACGGGGTCGGTCATGACGGTGCGCTCGATGGCTCTCCAGATCAAGGAGGAGACGTACATCGAGGCCGCCAAGGCGCTCGGGGCGAAGAAGAGCCGGATCATCTTCAAACACATGGTGCCCATTCTTATACCCTACAGCTTCGCATCGATGGCGCTGTCGGTGCCGAGCGCGATCGTCTACGAGTCTTCGGTTAGCCTTCTGGGCTTAGGTGATGCGACGATCGTCACATGGGGGCAGATTCTCCACGACGCCATGCAGGGTGCCGCCATTCTCAAGGGCATGTGGTGGTGGGTTCTGCCGCCCGGGCTCCTCATCGCCATCATGGGGATGACCTTCGCGTTCCTCGGCTTCTCGATGGACAAGATACTCCATCCGAAACTCAAGACAAGGTAATTGATATGAACAGCCTCTTAAAAGTCGAAAATCTTCAAATGCACTATGTTACGTCCAAGGGTGCCGTGCGCGCCATCGACGATATCAGTTTCGAGCTTATGCGCGGCGAGACCATTGGGCTTGTCGGCGAGTCCGGCTGCGGCAAGACGAGTCTGGGTACTTCCATTCTGAGAATGCCGACACCTCCGGGGCGCTATATTTCGGGCAAAATTCTTGTCGACGGAGTCGATGTCATCCCGCTTCCCGAAAGGGAAGTGCGCAGGAACATCCGCTGGCAGAAGATATCCATGGTCTTTCAGGGCGCGATGAACTGCTTGACGCCGGTGTACACCATAGGCCGGCAGATGATGGAGACCATCAACGAGCACAGCGATCTGCCTCGGCCCGACGCCGAAAACCTCATCAAGGAGTATTTGGGCTATGTCGGCCTTGCGCCCGAGATCGTACAGCGATATCCCCACGAGCTCTCCGGGGGTATGAAGCAGCGCGTCGTCATTGCGATGGCACTCTTTCTGAGACCGGAGATCGTCATCCTCGACGAGCCGACAACGGCTCTCGACGTCATTGTCCAAGCACAGATCATCAATCTCCTCAAAAAGCTGAAGCAACAGTTTGGCCTTTCGTTTATCTTCATCACGCACGACCTGGCGCTCGAGGCCGAGATATCGGATCGCCTCTGCGTTATGTATGCGGGCAAGATCGTCGAAATAGGATCGAATGCACAGATATATGGCGCACAAGGCCCCGGACATCCCTATACCGAGCGTCTTCTCGGCGCCACGCCGAGGCTTTTCAAAAAAGTGGAGCAGCTCCAGTTCATCCCCGGGACCCCACCCGATCTGATTGCGCCGCCGAAAGGCTGTCGTTTCAGCCCGCGCTGCAACAAGGCCTTCGATCGGTGTTTCCAGGAGGAACCGCCGCTCGTCGAAATCGAGCCTGGCCACATGTCCGCATGCTGGCTCCATCAGCGTGGATGAACAGGAGAGAAACCATGACAGATACCATATTGAGCGTCAAAAACTTAAAGAAATATTTCGAACCACATCAGAGCTTTACGCAGTCGATTGCGAGGAGTGGACAGAAAAAGCCGATAAAGGCGATCGACGGCATCTCCTTCGATATTCGGCGGGGTGAGATATTCGGCCTCATAGGGGAGTCGGGTTCCGGCAAGACCACGACCGGAAAGCTCGTCATGAAGCTGCTCGAGCCCACAAGCGGTCAGATATTCTTTAACGGGGAGGACGTGACGCACCTCAGCAAGGAAAAGCTCAAGGAATATCGCCGCAAAGTTCAGATGATCTTTCAGGATCCCTATGCCTCGATGAATCCACGGTTCAAGATCAAGGATGTGCTAGAAGAGCCGCTGATTATTCACAAAGTAAGGGCAACCATCGAGGAGCGCACCAAGATGATCGTGAAGGCGCTCGAAGAGGTCAAGCTCATTCCTCCGGACGAGTTTATGGGCCGCTGGCCGCACATGCTCTCGGGAGGGCAGCGTCAGCGCGTCGCCACTGCGCGAACACTGATTCTGAACCCTAAGATGCTCGTCGCCGACGAACCTGTTTCGATGATCGACCTCTCCACGCGCGCCGAAATCCTTCACATGATGAAGGATGTGCAGAAAGAACTTGGCCTGAGCTACCTCTACATCACGCACGACCTCTCCACGGCGCGCTATTTTACGGACCGCATCGCCGTCATGTACCTCGGGCGCATCGTCGAGATAGGACGAGCCGAGGACATCATCGATAATCCTCTCCATCCCTATACACAGGCACTTATCGAGGCCGTCCCGGAGCCCGTTACAGGCAAGGTCGAAATTATTAAAGAGTTGCCGATCTACGGAGAAATCCCGAGCCCCGCAAATATTCCCCAGGGCTGCCGCTTTCACACCCGCTGCCCCTATGCCACCGACGCCTGCAAGAACGAGCCCGAGCCTGAGCTCACGCTCGACGGCGAAGAGCACTATCACGCCTGCAGGCGCGCATATGAGATTCAGGCTGAGAGAAAGAGGAAGCAGGCGGGCTAATTGTAGGCTCACGGATCGGTCGGGGGGATCCGGTCGGGGGATCGTTCGGGGGCCTTCATTTTCGGCTCGACGAGATACGGTCCATGCACCATCTGGCCGTTTTGCCGGCCATCTGGACAGCGCTATCAGCTCA
>DIXD01000030.1:0-1767 GCA_002435985.1 Spirochaetaceae bacterium UBA6089 | reverse complement strand
TCCTTGCAGTCGACGTGGCCTCGGGCATAGGGGGCATCCGCGACGAGCTCGTTTTCGATGGTGGCCGTCGCGCTGTTCTTGAGGGCGATGTGGCTCGTGAGCACGCCGGTGGAGCCGGGGCCGGCGAGGTGGGCGGCCTCTCGGATGTGGATGCGGTCGGAGAAGCGCCCGAAGATGCGGGTCATCATGTCGACGGTCGCATTGGCATCGACCTCGGCGGCGTAGTCAAGCTCGATGACACCCGCAGCACCTTTTATGAGTTCGAACTCCGTGGAGAATCGGGCATCCTCGCAGATGTGCACCTTCGTGATAGGCACGATGGTGACACCGCCCTCGGGTCCGTGGGTGTGGCGCTCGAAGTAGGAGAGCGAGGCCCCTTTTTCGACGGTGATCGTCGCGTTCATGAGGTGCTGGACATTCACCGCGTTGGGGAAGGTGCAATTTGCAATGAACCTTGCGTGTGCCCCTTCCTCGATCACCGTGTCCGTGATGATGCGCTGGACGCCGTTGTCCGGAATGAGACCGAAACAGAAATGAACGGGATTCTTTAAGGTAAATCCCCTCAGGACGCGGATGCGTACCTTCACCCCGTCTTCCAGCGTCTCGGACTCGACGATGAGCCCCTCGACGAGGTTCTTGTTGAGCACCTGATTGCCGTGGATCTCGATGTGGGCGATATCGGGTTCGAATTTATGCTGGTTGATCGAGGCGAGAAGCTCGGCAAGAAGCTGTTCTTTTTCTGCTGATGTCATATTGGGCATGATTTTTCCTTATTTTTGAAGGTTAAAGATAGCCCCGGCCGGCGTTGCCGACTGAGCGCTGCTTCTGCCTGTTCATGCACTTGTGAGCGTCTGGGCATCTATATCCACCACTGGTTGCCCTACGTGCACGCAAGGTATGCACTTGCCGTTGAAGTACTCGAACATGCGCGACATCTCGCCCTTGTCGACGAGGGTGCCCGCGCAGATCAAAAATGCGTGATCGGCGTGTCGCAACACCTCGGGACTATGGGTGATGAGCACAACTGTCGAGCCGGCTTGTTGCAGTTCCTTGATAATCGCGAAGATATAGTTGACCGAATCGATGTCTACGCCAGAGTCGGGCTCGTCCATGAGCACCAGGCGCGGCTTCATTGCCCAGATCGAGGCAAGCTCGATACGCTTGCGCTCACCCCCGGACAGCGTCTTATCGACCGCGCGCGTCAAGTACTTTGCCGGCGCAAGGCCTACTTTGGCAAGTGACTCTTCCGCGAGAGCTTGCGATGCTCCCTTTGCTCCCGCGAGGATGAACTGACTGACACCGAGCCCCTCGAAGCGTGCGGGCTCTTGGAAGAGGAGGGTGATGCCCCTGCGCGCCCGTTCGTCCACCGAGAGCGGAGCGATCGATTCGCCTTCGAACAGAATGTCGCCTTCAAAATCGCGGTAGCCCGAAAGGCCCATGATCGTGTTGGCGAGCGTGGACTTTCCTGCGCCATTGGGCCCGATGATGGCGTGCACGTGCCCGGCCCAGATATCCATGGACAGATTGTTCAGAATCGGTCTGCCATCCTTGAAGAGGCTGAGGTTTTTGATCTCGAGAAGGTTCATTGCAGTCCACCTTGCCTAAAACTGTAAAACTATATTAAAAATGTAGGAATTTTCCATGTAAAAATACAATCTTTCACAGGATGAATCAAGAGAGACTACATAAGCCTGTGTTCTGCACATTCCTCGCATGCTGTTGTGTGAGTATATTATTGATAGTATCGCATGCGATCCCAGAGGAGAA
>DIXD01000118.1 GCA_002435985.1 Spirochaetaceae bacterium UBA6089 | reverse complement strand
CTGCCGCCGTGCGAGACCGACTTACAATGCCGTGCACGTCACGGTTCTCCGGATGAGAGATCGGTCCCCTGGATAAATGCCAGACACTCTGCATACGAATAGGACAATCGTACCATATCATCCACTGCGGAAAAATTAAAGGCATTGTCTTCCTTGAGTGCTGCTTCGAGGCTCGTCGAAAACCCTTTACCGGCGAGCACGATCTCGCTCTCCTGCAGTGCAGGGGGGGCGGAGGCGTCTTTTGCGCTCAAGGGAAGCTTGGCAGGAGAAAGAGCGCTGATGTGGATATATCCGGGCAGTCTTGATTCCTGGACATAGCCGTATACCCAATCGTCGACCTGGTGGATAACGGCGAAGGGAGCCCCATACGTCGCGAAGACGATAACCGGGGCAGCGAAAGAAGGTGCGGTGCGCAGCGCCGTCCTTTCGACTTTGATGAGCATGGTGCTGTCCAAAGGCGATGTCTGTGCGACGGCGGCGCACACAACGAACACGGCGAGGAAAATCGCCACACCATACCTACATTTCATCGCAATGCCCCCTTATCCACATATAATTATGCCGCAATCCGCCGCAACTTTCAGCACTATCTATTGCTGGCGGACGAACTTCTCGATTTTCTCCTTCCATTCGATGAGCGCCATGGCGATTGGCCTGCGCGGGTCTTCGACGCTCATCTGCCCAAGCTGCTGCTCCAGGCGAGCGTAGTCCGCAAGCGCCGTGGCACCCTTTTCCAGAGGGAGCTGAACCCGGCCATACGTATGCTTCCTCCAAGATAAATGCTGCTCGGCCGTCAAGGTTTCAGGAAAATTGCGCGCCAAGAGCCTGCCCATGAGGGTGGGTATTCTCGGATCGCGAAACTGGACGCGCAAGAATTCATTCTTCGCGGCGTGCGGACCCTCGTGCTGCAGCACCTCGTGGAAACGCTCGAGTATTCTTTTATCTTCATCCGGATAGAAGCCTCCCCCATAGAGCGCGTACTCAGGGTCGAGTTCATCCAGAGGCTTTCTCTCTGAACGGTACACTGCAATGAGCCGCTCCCTCATGCCCGGAACTGCGTCGAGCTCACTCAAGTGCTGTCTGCACGCCTCGATGTCGATACCGAGTCTCTTCGCCGACTGCTTGTTGAGTACCGTGAGAGGAGCCAGATACGGACAGCTGTTGAGCCTGATCATGGTGACAGGAGGATGTGCCGGTCCGCCTTCGAGGCGCTCGGTGAACACCAGATCGCGTAGTTCGTCTTCTGACATTCCGTAAAAAGGGACAGGGCTGAAGCGCAAATCGTACGCTACAAGGGCATGGCGGTCGGCCTCGACGAGCCCCAAGGGAGTGATCACGGTCGAGCAACCTCCTGCCCTCGTGTACAGCTGCGAGGTATGTACGAGCATGTTCTCGCGCCGCGAAAGGTTGACCAAAGAAGCCAATTTCTCTCGACGCCTGTGCTGGAAATACCACTGGTAAAGCCGAGGATAGGTACTGCGCACCTTTCGCGCAAGGCCGATCGTTGCGCGCACGTCGAACAGCGCGTCGTGCGCGTTCTCGTGGGCTATACCGTTCGCTTTTGCGAGGTCTTCAAGCTTGAACGAGGGATTACCGTCTCCATTGACGGGCCACACGAAACCCTCATATTTCAGGTCGTGTACGGCGCGCAGCAGATTGATGACATCCCAGCGCGAATTGTCGTTTTTATATTCCCGTGTATAGGGATCGAGGAGGTTGCGGTAAAAGAGACGGCGGATGAACTCGTCGTCGAACTGAATGGAGTTGTAGCCTGTGACCGTCGTGTTTGGAACACTCATTTCACGCAGAATGCGCAGCGCAAATTCGTACTCGCACAGTCCATTCCGTTCTACTTCCTGGGGAGTTATGCCGTGAATATAGCAGGCTTCCGGATCTGGAAGGTAATCGAGAGGCAGACGGCAGTACAGGACGAGCGGCGGCGCAACCTCCTCCAGCGCCTCGTTTGTGCGGATAAAGGCACACTGCGCGATCCGATCGTGCTCCGGATCGCGGCCGAAGGTTTCGAGATCGTACCAAAGAATGGTCGCAGGCATTTGCTCTATGCCCCCTTTGTCTTCTCATTGATGGTAAACACCCTGGGATCGAAATCCTCCGAGCCGATCCAGAGATTGATCATCACCCCACCCTCGGGAATTTTCTCGACCTTCACACCCTTCACTTGGAAGCCGATGAGTTCTAGCCGCGCACTTCCCAAAAAATCGTGCCCCAGCAACGTACCGTAGTATGAGGCCAGTTCCGGCCGCTGATGCAGCATAAGGCTGTGTTTGATCTCGTCGATCTCCTTGTCTGTTCGAGGTCTGTCGTCGATGGCTGCGATATGAAAGCCGTCAGGCTCCATGTGCAGCGAGATGACCATCTTCTTGGGGTTGCCTTGCAGTATATAATTCGTCAACTCACTTATGAGCTGGACATACAGTTCGTGCCGCTTCATCCGACTATGCTCCTTAAAAATTAATACAATAAGCCTTCTCTACCCGCTCAGAGTTCTCTCGATGACCTGTACCACTCGATGATCGATACGATCAGTGTCGCGGTAAGACCTGCCGCTAATCCATTATTGTAGAGAACCATTCCTCCATGCCATACACCAGTTCTGTCCACAATCACAAGATGTAAGAAACCCGCAAAAAACCCGACGATCGGACCAAATTCCCCTGCAAGCGGGGCCAGGGCCGTTCCGAACAGAATCGCGAGCAAGGGAGTGGGGGCATAGATGTCCTTCCCGAACAGAAAGATCGCCACAACGATACCGCACACCACAGGAAGCACATTCTTAGGGTGCTTTCCAAAAAACGAGAAGCCCATTATGGTAAACAAACCACCCAACACAGGGCCGTTGAAAGGTGCACCGAGCACCACGAGCCCAAGCCAGAACAGCATCCCCAATATCGCTGCATTCAGGAGCGAACCAGTCGGCGATACATAATCGGCAAAATCGCTCGGCAGTCGTCCGCTCATTGTAAGGATCTTCCGAAAATCGCGGAAGGCCTCTGCGAGGCTTTGGCCGATACGCCTCGGGTTTTCGGCAACGATGCAAAAGAGCGCAATGAGCGCGATTGCGGGAACCAGCGCCATGAGCAAGGGTTCGAAAGACGTGCTCCACATCGTAAGAAGCAGAATATCGGCGCCTGCGGCGTGGGATATCGATGCCGTAAAAAGCCCAAGGAAGCCTGTAGAAAGGCCGACGTTGTAGAGATTGTACCCCTGATGAAGACGAAGCATGACGATCGCGATGGGAGGCATCACGAGCCCCACGACGATCCCTACCGCAAACGAGCCCGGCAGTGCAAAGATACTGCGCATGCCGAGTTCGAACGCTATGAAGGTGATGAGCGGTCCCATCGCCGTACCAAACATGGCAATGAGTGCGTAATCCCGCGGCTTTTTCTTGACGATGAGCGCAGAGAGCGACACGCCCAGCATAATCGGGATACAGTTGAAGAGCGTCTTGCCGAAGAAGGAGAAGCCCATCATGGTGAATAGAGCGGCAAGCCCTGCTCCACTGACTTGAAGCTTGTTCAAGATCAAAAAGAGATAGCCCAAACATCCGACTGCGGCCACGTTGAGCAGCGTCGGGCCCACCCCCTCCACGGCGGTAAAATCGCTCACAAGGCGCGCAGGGGTCACCTGAAGACGAAAAAACCCTTGGAAAGTCTGAACGACGTCCCCGCTCAACATCGCCGCAAGCAATATCCCCAGCACGACAATAAGCACAAACGTATCGAGTGTTTTTGTCCCCTGCACCATCCACCTCCTCATTCATCCTAGAGCCATGAACCGCGACAATCAAGAGTCGAACCACACTATTTTGCCTTGACGAAAGCCGAAGATGTACCCAAAATGAAAGAAAAGGAGTCCGAAATGAACAATGGTATTTTTCACATTCCTCACCCTGTCAATGAACCTGTGTTCGCCTATGACCCGGGCTCTCCCGAGCGGACGGCTCTCAAGAAGGAGATAGAGCGTCTGCGTGCAACACAGCTTGACATTCCCCTTATAATCGGTGGAAAAGAGGTCCGTACAGACAAGACGGCGCCCATCCGCCGCCCCGATGCACACAAGGAAGTGCTCGGCGTCTATCATCTTGCAGGCGAGGCCGAGGTGCGCATGGCCATCGAGGCGGCGCTGGCCGCCAAGGCCGAGTGGACCGCCCTGCCATGGGAGGAGCGAGCGGCGATATTCCTCAGAGCCGCGGAGTTGATTTCCGTCGAACATCGCGCGCTCATGAACGCATCGACCATGCTCTGTCAGTCTAAAACACCTCATCAGGCCGAAATCGACGCCGTCTGCGAAGTGAACGATTTTCTGCGCTTCAATCCGCTGTACATGGAGCAGATCTACGCGCAGCAGCCCGAAAATACAAAAGGCGAATGGAACCGTTCGGCCTACCGGCCCCTCGAAGGCTTCGTGTACGCCGTCACTCCCTTCAATTTTACATCGATCGCCGCAAACCTGCCGACCGCACCCGCGATGATGGGCAACACGGTGGTCTGGAAACCTGCGTCGAACGCCGTGTATTCCAACTATATGCTCATGAAGGTCTATATGGAGGCCGGCCTTCCTCCTGGTGTCATCAATTTCTTGCCGGGGAGCGGGGGCCTTATCTCGAATATTGTGCTCTCGAGCCCCGATTTTGCAGGATTCCATTTTACGGGGTCGATTATTGATAAAAAGGATCAAATTGTAGAGCGCGAATAAAAATGAAATGCTTGAAAT
>DIXD01000094.1 GCA_002435985.1 Spirochaetaceae bacterium UBA6089 | reverse complement strand
ATCGTGGACGTAAGGGAAACTTGAGCAGGCCGGAGCAAGGCCCAGACATACGGCTGGCGCGCTCAGCGTGTGGCACACCTATCGCAGCGTATCGGTGCGGCGCCGGGCTCCGTATGGACCTCTCTCGCGCCGCGCCTTTGTCCCTTCTATCGATTCGTGCTGCCATTCTCTCAGCGATACACGCTCGAAATCGATGATGAGGCCGAGATCGCGCATGAAGGCCAGGCCGGCATGCGTTTCGGCATCATCCGCCCCCACACAGAGGCCCTCTTTAAGACTCAGCAGAGAGGCTCCGCGCCTTATGATCTCCTCCAGTATATAGAACAGCTCTGTCGTCGTCCGTGCGAGCCTATCGAGCGAAACCACAAGAAGCGTGTCGCCGGTGCCCAGTCCGTCGAGCGCGCGCCGTAACGCCGGCCTATCAGCTTCCCCCGAGAGAAGCTTTTCCTCGAACAGCATTTCAGCGCCGGCCGCCTTCAGAACCTCAATCTGTGGCCCGACCCCGGCTTCGAAAGGCGAAGGGCGGACATAACCTTTTATCTCTGCCATTCTTTTCACGCTCCTCCGTCAATACTATATCTGCCTTACCTTGACCGCGCCACTGTGCCGTCATATTCTGTCATCACCATGCGGCAGACACTCGCAGACAACGTGATATGGATCACGGGTGCCTCTTCGGGCATCGGAAGGGCGCTTGCGGTCGAGGCAGCCCGGCGCGGCGCCACGCTCATACTCTCGGGGCGCAACGAAACCGCACTCCACGAGACCGCTGCCCTCTGCGCCGAGCATCGCCTGAGCGGGGCGCCGCGCCTCCATGCCGACGCCATTCTCCCCTTCGACCTCGCAGCTCCAAACGTCCGACGCCAGGCAGCACAAAAAGCGCTTGGCATCTTCGGCCGAATCGACATTCTTGTGCTGAATGCAGGCGTAAGCCAGCGCGCCCGCTTCGCGGAAACCTCGCCCAAGGTCTTCGATCTCATCATGGAGACGAACTTCGGTTCGGCTGTCGATCTGACACGCGCGGTGCTGCCGCAGATGCTCGAGCGCCGCTCAGGCATGATTGTCTGCATTTCGAGTGTCGCTGGGCTCATGGGCGCGCCTTTGCGAACGGCATATTCGGCATCGAAGCATGCGCTCATGGGGTTCTTCGGTTCGCTCAGAGCTGAACTATACGGGAGCGATGTCCAAGTATCGATGGTGTACCCGGGCTTCGTGCACACAATGATCTCGGAAAACGCGCTCTCCGGAGACGGGGCGCGCCACGGGGAGCTCGACCCTCTGCAACGCGCAGGGCAGAAACCGACCGAAACCGCGCACATCGTGTGGAACAAACTCGAGGCAGGCGCGCTCGACATTCGGGTCGCGTTCGACTTCAAGGCCCGTCTCGGCGTTTTTCTTGCACGACATTTTCCGAAGCTCTTCGTGCGCTCGATTTCGAGGCACGGGGGCTTGTAGACATTGCGCTTTGCGCAACCTCGCCTTGACCAGGCGAAAGAGAGGGCTTTTATATGGCTGATGTGTTTTTGATTCTGTTTGTCGTGCTTTTTCCCGTCGTGCTGCTGTACCTCAAGGAGCGCATTGCCTTCATGGCGAAGTGGAGCACTCTAATCGTATGCTACATCGTAGGACTCCTGATCGGGAACATCGGCATCCTGCCGCAGTCGGCGACAGGGCTGCTCGACGCGCTGTCCAGCGTCGCAGTCGCGATTTCGATTCCGCTCCTGCTTTTCTCAGTGGATATCGCGCAGTGGAAAAAACTGTCGGGCAGCGCGATCCTGGCATTCGTCCTCGCCGCCCTCTCCGTGAGCGTGGTCAGCGGCATCGCGTACGCGTTCTTCAGGACAACAAGCTCCGAATCCTCCAAGGTCGCCGGCATGCTCGTCGGGCTCTACACCGGAGGCACGCCGAACCTTGCCGCTATAAAGACGGCGCTCAATGTCGACCAAGACGTCTACCTGGCGGTGCACACCTCGGATATCATGCTCTCTGCAGTCTATCTGCTCGTGGTGATGAGCATCGCCAAGCCGATTCTCAAACACGTCCTGCCCCTCAAAAACTGGGACAGCGATGTCGCATCGTCGACAAGCCTGAATTTTACGATGGGGTTTTCAGACTACTTTAAAAAGGGCCTGTGGAAGAAAATACTGGCAGGATTTGGCTTGGCGGCAGCCATCGTAGGAGTATCGCAGGGGCTCTCCATGCTTGTACCTACGGAGTTCCAGACGATGGTGACGATCCTCCTCATCACGAGCCTCGCGCTCGCCGCCTCATTCGTGCCGACGATTCGGGCCCTTCCTATGACGTTCGCGACGGGCGAATATTTCCTGTACGTGTTTGCGGTGGCCGTGGGGGCGATGGGCAACATCGCGCAGATATTCAACAATGCGGGCATCTACTTCATCTATGTGGCGACTGTGCTGTTCGGTTCGTTACTTCTGCACGCCGGGCTCTGCGCCCTCTTTAAGATCGATGTCGACACGATGCTCATCGTGTCGGTCTCTGCGATCTGCTCGCCGCCGTTCGTGGGACTTGCCGCCGTCTCCCTGAAAGCTCGAAAGCTGATTCTGCCCGGCATTACGACGGGCATCATCGGGTACGCGGTAGGAAACTATCTGGGAATAGCCCTCGCGCAGATATTAAGGACGCTCGGTGGCTAGGGACGAACTCAGCTCCGCGAAGGCACTCCGGGCTGCCTCCAGAGTCCGGGCGATATCTTCTTCGCTGTGGGCGAGGGAAATGAACCAGTTGTGGTGGGGATGCATGAACACTCCTCGGTCTGCCATCGCCGCGCAGAACCGCTGGTTCAGGTACAGGTCCGGATCCTCATCGAAGGTGAGGTAGGGAATCGCAGGCGGCCCCGAGACGCGTGCGCGAAAGCCGGCCTCGAGCCCTAGCGACTCAAGTCCGTCTTTCAGCACCCGCCCAAGCTCAGCGAGGCGGGCCGTGCCGCCCATGCGCTCCATCTCGTCGAGTGTCGCCAGCGCAGCGATCATGGGCACGGCGCTCATCCAGTAGGTCCCCGTGATGAAGAAGCTCGAGGCGGTTTTCCTGAGCCCGTCCGTACCGAGAAGGACCGAAATCGGATAGCCGTTGGCAAGGGCTTTCCCCATCGTGATCAGATCGGGATGGACGCTGAAGAACTTGTGGCTGCCGTGCATGTCGAGTCTGAAATTAGCCCTGATGTCGTCCACGATGAAATATGCGCCTTCTGCCCGACACAATCGCTCCACGGCCGCCGTGAATTCCGGTGTTGGAAGTTGCTGGGGCTTGTAGGTGGGATGATGATAGGGCGTGAGGATGAGGCAGGCTATGTTGCCCCGCTCGGCCTCAAAAAGCGCTTCGAGCGCCTGAACGTCGTTGTAGGGGAAGAAGCGGACATCGCGCTGCTCCGCCTGCAGGAACACGGGGAACACATTGGTCGAGCACCAGTTCGCCGCACCGTGGTAGGCCCCTTCCGCGGCGATGATCACCTGCTTCCCGGTATCGGCGCGGGCGATCGAGGTGGCGAGCGTTGTCGCGTCGGTGCCGTTTTTAACAAACACCGCCCAGTCCATGCCGTCCACTAGGCCCACGAGGCGCTCGGCCAGCTCCACCATGGCGGGGTGCGGCTGGTTGAGGAGGTCTCCTTTCCGCGCCTGTTCGAGGGCAGGACCGTCGACCGCCGGATTGCCGTAGCCCACGATCTGGCTGCCGTAACCGCAGAGATAGTCGATGAATTCATTGCCGTCCGCGTCGTATATTCTGCTTCCACGTGCGCGCGAAAGATAATAGGGGAAATGGCCCGGCACGAGAAAGCCGGGGCTCTTGGACCCATAGATGCCGCCGGGAATCACTCTGGCGGCGCGCTCGAAGTATGCCATCGAAGCCGCAAACCGCGAGTCCTGGGCGCCGGCGCTCCGACCACTGGATGATGGACTGCCCGCAGCACCAGATGTTTCATCAGTCATCTCGTTCATACCTCAACTCCCAAATACCACGAAAGCCTGTCCAGCACCGCAAACAAGCCCTGGACCAGCGGCAAGAGCCCTTCTATGTGCACTTCGCCCGAGCCCAGCGCGACGACCGCCTGCCTCTTTCCGGACAGTACGTCGATCGCGCTCCGATACCCTGCAAAGGACAGCAGCGCGTCGAGGTGCGGTGAACCGGTTGCAGCGGCGGGCGGCGCATCTTCGGGTAACGCATCTCCGGGCTGCGCATCTCTCTGGACATGAATTGTCCGGCCCTTTTTGGCGACCCGGAATGCGATCTCTCCCGCCCGCACGCCGACCACACCGTCGGGGACTATCTGCATCCGGCGTTCCAGGTATGATTCGCCGGCGATGGCCTCCAGCCCGTACAGCGTCGCGGCGAGTAGAAGGCGCGCTCTTGTCGCTTCCGCCGTATCCGGGGCGCGCAGGAGCTCCGTCGCGCGGCTTGAAGCCTTCCTGAAAAAAGCCAGCGCCGAAAACGCGCCTGCGCCCAGCGGAACCGGAATCACTGCGCCCTTTGCTCCTGAGAAGACGCGGACCGCGGCCTCCGTGTTGGGGAAAAAGAGCAGCAACGATGGCCGCCTCGGAGGTGCCGGCAAAATCTGCGATATCTTCGGCACCTGCAGGCCCAGGGCAGGCCCGGCCCCACGAATGCCGAGCTTCATCGAAACACCGCCCGAAGGGCATATTTTCTGCAGCCCAGCGTCGGCAGCGCTGGCCTCCTCGACCATATGCAGAGCCAACGAGGCCTTGAGCCGCGCCAATACTCTTTTTTCTTCCGTGGAGAGCTGCATGAACTTCGTTTTCATCGTGTATACCTGCAGCCCAGCATAGTGTGCGGCAGCGCTCTACGCAAGACGGGGCTGTTAAAATAAAAAGCCGCCCCAGCACGCGATCTCCACCCCATCGTACCCGAATGACGATACTTTTGCGCAGAACTGATCGAAGGGTAGATCAGCCCACTGCCCGGAAAAAATCGTCACTGGTCGTGCCATAGTATGCCTCCTTCTTTCTTTTTTTGTTCAAAACTCGACCCACACGGCGCCTTTTTTCGAGCTCTCGACGCACTTTGCGATAAAGCGCACGCCCTTTGCCCCATCCTCCGCCGTGGGGAAATCGAGGTCGTCTTGGGTGAGATTCCCGCCCGATTTCAGTTTGATGAGGGCAGAAATATAGGTTTTGTAAAGATTTGCAAAGGCCTCGAAATAGCCCTCGGGATGGCCGGACGGTATGCGTGAAAATGACTGAGCATGGGGATAAAAGCCGTCCCTACCCCGCGAGAGCGTCACTGTCGGCTGGCCCAGCTTCGAGACCACGAGATAGTTCGGGTTCTCCTGCGACCACTGGATCGTTCCCTTGGAGCCAAAGATCCTAAAGCGAAGACCATTGTCGTAGCCGATCGCAATCTGGCTCGCCCAATACAGTCCCTTTGCACCACCCTCGTACTCGACCATGATGGTCGCATTGTCGTCGAGCAGTCTTCCCTCGACGAAGGTGTCGAGGCGCGCGCAGAGCGATTTGATCTTGAGGCCCGTCACGTAGGAAACCATGTTTTCGACATGGCTGCCGATGTCGCCGACACAGTTCGACTTGCCAGCCAGCGCGGGATTTGTCCGCCATGAAGCCTGTTTGGAACCTTCACGCTCAGAGGGCGTCGCAAGCCACTCCTGAGGATACTCGGCGTTGACAAAGCGGATCTCGCCGATGTCGCCGCGACGGACCATCTCCCGCGCATGCTTGACTGCAGGATAGCCCGTATAGGTATAGGTCACTCCGAAGAGCAGGACCTTCTTCTTCGCCAGCTCGCCCAGCTCCTTGGCCTCGGCTTCCTCGAAGGTGAGGGGTTTGTCGCAGACGACATGGATGCCCGCGTTGAGGAAAGCCTTGGCGACTGGATAGTGCAGTGCGTTCGGTGTCACGATCGATACAAAATCGATACCGTCGGGGCGTGCGGCCTCTTTTTCGGCCATCTCCTCGTAGGTGGCATAGAGCCGATCGCGCGAAAGCCCAAGGCTCGCTCCGGTTTCCAGCGTATTCTCAAAATTCTGCGAAAAGGATCCCGCGACGAGCTCCGCGAGCCCATCGAGCGCAATCGACTTCCGGTGGACATCGCCGATAAAGGCGCCTTTTCCGCCACCCACCATGCCGTATCTCAATTTGCTTACTACTTTCGTGTTCGCACTTCCTTCTATCATTTTTCAGGCCTCCTTAATTGCTATCTAATTCAATTTATAACATGATAATATTCCATAACCAGGTCTCAACGCTCCTTTGCTTCTTCACTCCACCCCCAGAACGTACTGCATGATGAGGTTTTCGAGGCGCTCCTGCTTGCCGGAGGTGCGGCCGACGCTGTCGGCGTCCGGGGCTCCGGGGGCGGAGGCGAGGGCCGCGAGCTCCTCGAAGTTCATGCCGCCCGCAGCGAAGCGCCCTCCGTCGCCGGCATCGAATGAGGCGTAGCGCTGTTGCACGAAGGCGCCGAGTTTGCCGTCTTCGATGATGCGCTGCGCGGCAAGAAGGCCCGCGGCGAAGGCGTCCATACCGCCGATGTGGGCTTCGAAGAGGTCTGCTGGGTCGACGGAGTTGCGGCGGATCTTGGCGTCGAAGTTGAGGCCGCCCGTGGTGAATCCGCCCGCACGCAGGATCGCGAGCATGGCGAGGGTCGTGTCGTATGCGTTGATCGGGAACTGGTCGGTATCCCAGCCGTTGCGGGGGTCGCCGCGGTTTGCGTCGACCGAACCGAAAATGCCGAGCGCTGCGGCGGTCTCGAGCTCGTGCTGGAAATCGTGGCCCGCGAGCTCGGCATGGTTTGCCTCGATATTGACGCGGAAGTCCTTTTCAAGTCCGTATGCGCGCAGGAATCCGGCGACGGTCTCGACATCGAAGTCGTACTGGTGCTTGGTGGGCTCCATGGGCTTGGGTTCGATATAGAACATGCCCTTGAAGCCGTGAGTGCGGCCGTAATCGCGGGCCATGGTTAAAAAGCGGGCAAGGTGGTCCTTTTCGCGTTTGAGATCGGTGTTGAGGAGGGTCATGTAGCCTTCGCGGCCGCCCCAAAACACGTAGCCCTGGCCGCCGAGTTCGATTGTCGCATCGATGGCGGCCTTTACTTGAGCAGCGGCCTGTGCGACCACGCCGAATTCGGGATTGGTCGC
>DIXD01000005.1:15428-17942 GCA_002435985.1 Spirochaetaceae bacterium UBA6089 | reverse complement strand
GGCTTGCAATCGGCAGCGCCGTCAGAAGCCCCGCACAGATGCCGAGCACGAGCACGAACAGAATGGAGAGCCAGACAGGCCAGTGCCACTGCGTAAGCGAGATGGCGGCGACCGCTCCCAAAAAGCCCGACAAAAATCCGACCGACAGGTCGATGTGCCGGATGACGATGACCAGCGTCATCCCGACGGCCAGGACAGCGATGTAGCCAGTCTGATTCAGTAGATTGGCAATGTTCCTCGACGATATAAATACGCCGTGCGACAGTATCGTGAATACGGCCATGATTGTGGCCAGTGCGATATACATTCCGTATTCGCGGATGTTCTTTTTCAGTACCGTCAACAACTCATTCATATGCTTCCTCCTCAGTACTGCGTCGCAAGGCGCATGACGGCTTCCTGCGTCGCTGATTTTGCATCAAGTTCGCCAGTGATCGTTCCATTTGCGACGACATAGATTCGGTCGCTCATGCCGAGAATTTCGGGCAATTCGGATGAAATCATGAGAATGCTCATACCCTTCGCCACGAGATCATTGATGATGGTGTAGATCTCATACTTCGCACCCACATCGATACCACGCGTCGGCTCGTCGAAGATGAGTAGGTCGGGGCTTACGAAGAGCCACTTGGCGACCGACACCTTCTGCTGATTGCCACCGGAGAGGTTCATGACGAGCTGATTGATGCCCGGTGTCTTTATTGAAAGGGAGTTCACGAAGTTGAGCGCACTCTGTTTATCGAGTTCTTCATTGATGATGCCATTCTTCGACACTCCCTGAAGATTTGCAAGCGAAATGTTTTCTTGAATCGACTTGATCAGGATAAGCCCGTTGCGCTTTCGGTCTTCCGTGGCATATGCGAGCCCGGAGCGAATCGCATGGCGGGGGTGGGAGAATCGCTGTTTCTTACCCTTAAAGAAGAGGTCTCCGGAGATAACATAACCGTCGGGGTTGCCGAAAAGGCTCCGCGCCAGCTCGGTTCTGCCCGAACCGACAAGGCCGGAAAGCCCCACAACCTCGCCTTTACACACGTGAAAATTGACATTGTCAAGGACTTTTCGGCCGAGTTTCGTATCATAGGCGCTCCAGTTCTTGACCTCGAGCACGACCTCGTCGCTGGGCTTAGAGCTGCGCGGGGGGTAGATATTCTCGATAGAGCGCCCCACCATGTGCTTTATAAGAAGCTGTTCATCCACCTTATCTTTCTGCCGGTCGAGGGTGCAGATTGTCTGACCATCGCGAAGCACGGTGATCGTCTCCGCGATCTTGAGTACCTCTTTAAGCTTGTGCGAGATCATGATGGACGTGACGCCCTGCGTCTTCAAAAGTCTGAGGATGTCGAGCAGATTGTCGCAATCGTCTTCGTTCAGGGCGGCCGTCGGCTCATCGAGAACGAGAAGCGACACATTGCGGCTGAGTGCCTTTGCAATTTCGACCAGCTGCTGCTTTCCGATGCCGAGGTCCTTGACTTTTGTACTGGGATTCACGGAAAGTCTCACTCGTTTCAATAGTTCCTCGGTCTTGCGGATCATCTTCTGTACATCGACGGTTATGCCGCGCTTGATCTCGTGCCCGAGCATGACGTTTTCATAGACAGTCATCTCGGGCACCAATGCAAGTTCTTGGTAGATGACGCTGATGCCTGCCTCTTCACTGTCGCGGATGCTGCCGAACATCACTTTTTTGCCGTTGAAGATAATCTCTCCTTCAAAATCATTGTGCGGATACACACCGCTCAGCACCTTCATCAGTGTGGATTTGCCGGCACCATTTTCCCCGACCAGACAGTGGATCTCTCCCCGGCGCACTTCGAAATTCACGTCGGAAAGGGCGCGGACGCCGGGAAAGGTCTTTGTGATATGCCTCATTTCCAAAATATTGTCACTCATACCGTACCTGCCTGGATTCATTGTAGTGCAAAGAGGAGCCGCCCATAAAGAGCGGCTCCTCCGCGTTTCCCTCTATCGAGGGACAATCGACATTTTAATCATCATTTAAGGCCGGCAAGGCCGGTGAAATTGCTGGCGGGCCAGTATCCGGAATCGACAATCTCTTTCTTGACGTTCTCTTTCGTCACAACCACGATGGCGGTCGGCTTGGCCGGCACATCTTTTTTGCCGTTGTTGTAATAGTTGGTGACGGGCGGCGTCTGTCCCTTCATGTAGGCGACGGCTGCGGCGATCGCATCGCTGACCAGCGTACGCACATCCTTGAGGACGGTCATCGACTGCTTGCCGTCGATGATGTACTGAACCGACGCAATCTCGGCGTCCTGGCCGGTGATGTAGTATGTCTTGACATCTTTGTCAGCCGCAAAGGCATCAGCAATGGCGCGGGCAGTGCCGTCATTCGGTGCACAGACGTAGACAGTGCCCTTGGCTGCTCTCGGGGCGGCAGTGAGGTTGGCCTCGGCCTTGTTCTTCGCATCGCTGAAGTTCCAGTTGGTCGTCACCTGACCTATAATCTGCGCCTGTTCATCGCGAGTCAACTTGGCCTTCTTCGCAAGAGAAGTT
>DIXD01000005.1:0-15307 GCA_002435985.1 Spirochaetaceae bacterium UBA6089 | reverse complement strand
CTGCGCTGTGCGCGAGGTCGGCTGCTGCCGCAGCGGCGGTCCCGTCGTGCGGGCAGATAATGAGCACTTTGATATTCTCGCTCAAGAGGGCTTCGACGTTGGCCTTCTCCTTCGCAGAATCGCCCTGGCTGAAGAGTACCTTCGCGCTAAAGCCGGCGTTCTTGAGTGCATCCAAGAACCTCGTCTGGTCCTGGATCCAGCGCGGCTCGTCCTTGGTCGGAAGGACAATGCCCACCTGGGTGTCGGCAAATGCGATGCCGGCCACTATTGCAAAGAGCATTGCAATACACAGTGTTCGTTTCATCAGGATTCCTCCTTTATGATCTGTTGCCGCCAACCGGCGGCTTCGGCGCCTGTTCCCACACGGCAACATGCACCATCTATTAGTTTCCACCCTTTTTTTCAATCGCACATCAGGAATGAAGTGATAAATGCCGGCGAATTGCACATTTCGGAATGCCCGGCACGAGGGATTAGCACTTTTCGAACAATAATCATCAAAAATATCCAGAGAGGAAGGACTCAGAACAGCCCGGAGACTCTTCGCTCTTCGCTCTTCGCTCAGCGCTTCACATTGCGGTAGACGTCTTCGCGCGTATGAAACGCATCCTTGATGACCGTGGACTCCAAGGTTTGGGCGGTGACAAGGATCGGTTCGAGCGCGATGTAAGGCACCTTATAGCGACCATCGTCTATTTTGTTGTCGTAATCGATCTTCTCTCCGTGGGCCATCATGACGGCGAAGCCTGCCGCCTTGAGCGCAAGCGCGTCGATAGGCTTGTAGATAGTCGCAAACTGGCTGCCCTCCGCGATGCGCTGACAGGCAGCGAGCTCGGCATCCTGGCCGGTCACCTTGGTCTTGCCGACCATACGGTTCTCCGAAAGCACCGAGATGACGGTCTCGGCGAACATGTCGTTCCCGCAGGGCACGGCGTCGATCTTCTGCCCCGATTTGACCAACGCCTCAAAGCGCGTGCGCACTTCGTCGCTCATCCAATCGCTCGGCCAGATCTCTTCGAGAAGATGTATTTTCCCCGCTGCAATGAGAGGATCGAGTACGGCATGAAAGCCTTTGTTGATCATGTAAGCGTTGTTGTCGGTGATCGCACCATTGATGATGACATAGTTTCCTTCGGGGACCACCTCAGTGAGGGCCTGCGCCTGGAGGCTCCCCACTTTTTCATTATCGAACGAGATGTAGACATCGACATTGGCGTTGTGCACAAGACGGTCATAGCTCATCACCGGTATACCTTTGCGCTTAGCCTCCCGACAGATATCAGAGAGTTTTTCCGCATCGTTGGGGATGATGACGAGCACGTCGATGCCCTGGTTTAGAAGTTCCCTCACCTGGGCGATTTGCGTGTTCGCATCCTGATTCGCAACGCGGAGGACGACTTCGGCCCCGAGGTCGTGGGCAGCCTTGGTAAAACTGTCGACATCGCGGCGCCAGCGTTCCACGACAAGAGAGTCGAGCGCAAGACCTATCATTGGAGATCTGTCGGCGGCCGGTGTTTTCGACTTGCTGCACGAGGACAGTCCGAGATTCGCCGATGCACAGACAACGCACACTGCCACTACAATGAAACGTCGCATGTTTCTTATGCGTAGATCCATTTTACGCATCCCAGTTCTCTCCCTTTTCCATGCGCGCCGCGTATTCTCGCGGCGTTTGTCCTGTCTGGCGGCGGAACAGGCGGGCAAAGTAGTTCGCGTCGGGGTACCCGCAGCGCTGCGAGACTTCGCGGATCGAGACATTGGGGTTCTTGAGGAGTTCCTTGGCCTTCTGCATGCGGTAGTCGATCAAGGTGCGTGCAAAACCCCGTTTCAACTCATCGGACATAAGCCGAGTAAGATGGCCCGCCGAGATGCCGATGGCCTCCGCCGCACTCTCCAGTGTGATCTGCTCCTGATAGTGATTTTCTATATATTGCAACGCTCGCACGACAAAGGGAGAGTGGGCGCCCGCCGTTGCGGCCTTTTCCTGCAGCATCTGAAATCTAGCCCGTACCCGCGATGCAAAGAGCTTGAGCGCGCCATCGCTCCATAGCCTCTCGACATCGCTGAAATCCATGAATTCCCTATAGCCCTTCTCGGAGAGCACGCCGCCACCTGCAAGTTTGGATGCCGCAAAGGAGAGCGCCGCGATTATTCTATAGAAAGAATCGCGCTGTAGCGGGCCTTGCTGTAGCTGGCCTTGCTGGTCGAGCGACTGGAGAAGCCTCTCGAGGGCTTGCCCCGCCAAGGCAACGTGGCCTTTGGTGATTTCGTCATAGAACTGAGAATCGAGGGGGTTGACGGCGCGCTCCTCGCTCTCCTGCTCCCGATGAAGCTCCTCCGCGAAAAAGCGCTCCTCAGTCGAATGAGAAATGGCATACCGTGTGATGGTCTGCTCCCACGAGCGCCACAGTGCATCGAGTTTTTCTGGTTGGCCATAGGAGAGCTGCATTTCCCCCGTGGCAAGTTGGGCAGAAAAGGCACCCTGTAGTACACCGAGGAACGCGCCGAGCTCCTGGGATGTGTCGGTCTCCTTCTTTATCGGCAGAAACCAGGCGCAGTACCGCATATCCTCTAGTTGGCCTGCGAACGCCAATGTTCTGTATTGGAGCACGGAACAGAAGCGCTCATAGGCAGCGGACACATTCCCATCGGAAGGCCAAAACCCGGCAATGCCCATGATTCCCGTCTCACTCGGCAGCTGCAGCATCTCTCTGAAGAGCGCAATGTCCGAGGATGCCGCTGCAGAAGTCTGTCCTCTCTTTTGGCGCGCCATGACGAAAAAAGCCGTCCGGACGAAGGGTACCAGCCGCTGCTCGCGATCTTTGAATTCAAGTTCCCGTTCGTTGAGCATCTGCACGCGGTCGAGGTAGGCAGAAGCCGTCCGTAAAGCAACGTCAAGCCGCTCTCTGGAAACCGGCTTGAGAAGATAATCGCAGACACCCATGCTCAGCGCTTCACGCGCGATATCGAAGCGTTCGTACGCCGTCACGAGGATAAAGGCCTTGGCACCGCCCTCATGCGAAAGCTCTCGAATCACCTCGAGGCCAGAGATGCCTGGCATCTGGACATCCATGAGGATAATTTCGGGCGCAAGAGCCATGCTCTTCTCTATGGCTTCTCGCCCTGAACGCGCAGTACCGACGACACTGTAGTCGGCTTGAAAATAGCGTTTGAACAGGAAGGACAAGCCGTTGATGATCGGCAATTCGTCGTCGACGATGAGCACTCGTCTCATATGCGTGCCCCCTGCCTGCCTGTCTGCAAAATGATAGTGATGCGCGCGCCATGGCCAGGCTCGCTCTCGATCTCGACCTTGCCTGTACCACCCGTCGCGAGGGAGACGCGCCGGATCACATTGTGAAGGCCGATGCCATGCTGGGGCGTCGTATCCTCAGGGTCGGCGGCGGCAAGCGCGGTTTCGATGTCCTCCTTCCTCATGCCTCGGCCGGAATCGCTCACCGAGAGCCTCAATGTATCTCCGTCCAGCCTCGCCGAAACGATGACATCTCCACCCTCCTCGAGGTCTTTAAGCCCGTGCACGACGGCATTTTCCACGAGGGGCTGGAGGACCAGGGCCGGTGTCTCATAGGCGAGCGCCTCGTCCTGTACCTCGAGCCTGAACCTGAAACGCTCGCCGAAGCGCAGCTTCAGAAGCCAGATGTACTGACGGACGCACTCGATCTCTTCCGAGACGAGGACGAAGCGGGTCGAAGGTTTGAGGGAATAGCGAATGAAGGCCGCAAGCTTCTCGAGGAATTCTGCGATTTTTTCGTTGCCCTCGGTGAGCGCGAGCTGCCAGCCGGCCGCTAGTGTATTGTACAGAAAGTGGGGGTTTATTTGCGTCTGGAGCGCAAGGAGCTCTGCATCTTTGAGACGGTGCTGGTAAGTGAGCACGCGCATGCGCTCCTCCATGAGGGAACGCTCGAGCTCTGCCTTGCGCGTCAGCTCCACAAAGGCCTTCTGGACGCTGTCCTGCATGTTCACAAAAGCGTCGTGGAGGGTGCGAATCTCGTCCTCGCGCTCATAGGGTGGCAAGGGGTGATCGTACTCTCCTCTTCCGACTGCGTCGGCAGCGACGGAGAGGCGCGCCAAAGGCTCGGTGATCGTGTACGAGTAACGCCCGATGAGGGCAATCGAGAACAAGAACGCCGCGACGAGCAGCACGGCGTTGGATACGAGGGCGAGATTTATATTCGCTCTATAGGAAGAAAAGCCTTTGAGCGACTGGCCCAGATGAATACTGTCCATCGTAGCGCTCAGAAATTCGATGAGCGAGGCCGTCTCCCGTGCATCTTCGTAGAGGCTGACATAGCCTGTGACGTCTCGGCCGCGCTTTGCCTGGACCGCCCCCTCGGCGCTCGTAAGGTAGCTGTCAATGAGGAAGGCCAAATCCTTCTCGAGCAGAAACACATCGTCGACCTTATTCTCCCGGTTCAGTTTCAAGGTCATGCCCCTCAGCATGGTCGATGTACGGATAAATTCTTTGAGCGATTCGGAGTTCTTTGCGCTGAGATAGCCAGTTAGGTTCTGCTGCGTCTCCCTCAGTGTCGACCGCAGCTCCTCCATCGATATGGAATTGCGGAACAGAAGCTCGACCGAGCGCGCCAGGTCGAAAGAGGCAAAGGCGGTGTAGGAAGTGGCGATGACGAGAACGAGGAGGATCACGACCGAATTGGCGATGATCCGGTTGCGAAGTCTTCCGCGACGCATATGCTTTAAGCGGCGCACAAGGGAAGAGGGCACGCTCATGGGGTTCCTCCTCGGGTAGGGATGACATGATAGCCTACCGATATCCTTTCGGGCGCGCGGATACCCAGCAGCTGGCCGATGATGAGGGATATACCTGCCCGACCCATCGTGGTGGCGTCCCTGACGATACTCGCATGGACGACCCCTCTCTCGATGAGTCTATTCACTTCGGAGTTTTCGTCCGCCCCTATGATGACGATTTGTCCAACCTTGCCGCGGTCGATGATGACCTGGGCGGCACCGACGGTCGCCTTGGCGTCGATACAGAGAATCGCGTTGATGTCCGGATGTTCGATGAGCATGCGCGCACAGGCGTCCTCGCCGCCGAGGATGCTCTCTTCCTCTCGGACGGCAGCGACGATCGCGGCACCTGATCTGGCCTTAAGCCCCTCTGCCACGCCCCGATAGAATGGCTCTTCGTCGAAGGCATAGCCCAATGATGTGTCCGACGAGAGAATAATGCCGACCCTCACCACGGTGCCGAGCAAACCAAGCACAAGGGTGCCCGCCTCCTTGCCCTGACTGAAAGAATCACCGGTTACACCTGATTGCGTCCATGCATGAGGCGCATCCATCGCGAGCGGCACAAAAGGAACACGCTTGCTCTCGGCCTTCTGCGCAAACCGCCGCACATCCATGCCCGTAGGCTGAAAAAGAATGATGCCGTCGGCCTTGCTGCGCAGGGCGATCTCGAACCACCGCGACACCTCTTCCGAAGTGCTGCCGACCTCGCCGATCGCCGTCGATGTGTAGTAAAAAAGCTGCAGCGCGGCGTTCTGCTTCTCCGACTCTTCGCGCAGGCCTTCGATGAGATGGACATAGAAAGGATCGAGTGTGTCGGGAAGAATCGCCACAATGTGGAAGCTTGCAGTCCGCACCGTGACGGGGTTGCGCAGAACCGTCGAAGTCAGAGCATTGCGACTTCTATTGACAAGCGAAATGTTGATAGCCAACGTCCCAGCCAGAATGATCCCAAACACGACGATGGGGAGCATCCGCCATGATGCGCGTTTCATTCTACCGTTACACTCTTGGCGAGGTTGCGCGGCTGATCGACGTCGCGGCCCAGTTCGAGTGCACAGAAATACGCGAAGAGTTGCAGCGGCACCACCATGCTGAAGGGGTAGAACCTCGGATCGGCCTTCTTGACGGGAATGAAGTCGTCGGCAAGGGCCATGGCCTCCTTGTCGCCCTCGACCCCGACGGCGATGACGGGGCCGCCTCTTGCCTTGATCTCCCGCATGTTGGAGATCGTCTTTTCGTGGAGATAGTCATCGGCGACGAGGAATACGCTTGGCACCTCCGGGCTTATGAGGGCGATGGGACCGTGCTTCATCTCGCCGGCACTGTAGCCTTCGGCGTGAATATAGGATATCTCCTTGAGCTTGAGTGCTCCCTCGAGGGCGATCGGATATAGAAGACCCCGCCCGAGGTAGAGAAAATCTTTGGCGCGGCAATATTTTTTTGCCATGGCTTGGATGAGATCGCGCTTCCCGAGGGCGTCGCGCACCATGTCGGGCACCGCCGAGAGGGCGCGCTCAAAGCGCTGTCCCTCTTCTCGCGACATATCCCGCATGCGCGCCATGAGAAGCGTAAAGAGATAGAACACCGTGAGCTGGCTCGTGAAGGCCTTGGTGCTCGCCACGGCGATTTCCGGGCCGGAGTGGACATAGACACCGCCGTCGGACTCGCGCGCAATGGTGGAGCCGACTACGTTGCAGATGCCGAGGACAGTGGCGCCCTTGCGCTGGACCTCGCGCATGGCGTAGAGCGAATCGGCGGTCTCTCCGGACTGGCTCACGACAAACCAGAGCGAGCCGTTCTCGACCACGGGGTTGCGGTAACGCAGCTCGCTGGCGAGCTCGGCCTGGGACGGAATGCGTGCAACCTGCTCGAGGAGGTAGGAGCCCGTCATGCCGGCGTGCCAGCTCGTGCCTGCCGCAATGATGCGCACGCGGTGCACGTCGGCGAGCTGGCGGCGGCTGAGGTTGAGGCCTCCAAGCTTGGCGGTCGCATTCTCTTCGTCGAGGCGCCCGCTCATCGCGCGCGCGATGGACTCGGGCTGTTCGAAGATCTCCTTCTCCATGTAGTGTACGAAGCCATTTTTTTCGATAGTGCCGAGCTCCCAACTGACTTCGTCCACTTTTTTGTCGAGCGCATTCGAGTGGCGGTCGGTAATCGTATAGCTGTCCTGTCTGATGTCGATCACCTCGCCGTCGTTGAGATAGATCACGCGGTTCGTGTAGGTGACCATCGCGGTGATGTCGCTGGCAAGGAACATCTCGTCCTTACCGACGCCCGCGATGAGTGGGCTTCCGTTGCGCGCCCCGACGATCCGGCCGGGCTCGTCGGCGTGGATGCATGCGATGCCGTAGGTGCCTTCGAGGTGCTGAATGGCGGCGAGAACTGCCGCAAGGAGGTCCCCCTTATAGTAGGAGGCAACAAGCTGCGGAATGACCTCGGTGTCCGTCTCGCTCTTGAACACGACCCCTTTTTTTTCGAGCATGGTCCTCAGAGTCTTGTAGTTCTCGATGATGCCGTTGTGCACGACAGCGATCTTGCCGGACATATCGGTGTGAGGATGGGCATTCAGTTCGGTGACGCCGCCGTGTGTGGCCCAGCGGGTGTGGCCTATCCCCCAGCTTCCGTCGATGTCCTCCGGAATTTTCTTCGCAAGTTCGGCGATCTTGCCCACGGATTTGACGATCTGTATGCGCGGCTCGGTATTCAGCCTCCCTACCGCGATGCCGGCCGAATCATAGCCGCGATATTCGAGCCGTCTCAAACCCTCGAGCAGAATCTTCGATGTTTTTCTAGGACCGGTATACCCGATAATGCCGCACATGAAGCACCTCTTTCATCAAAATGTTTCTATCCGATGATACCACATTGCCATGATCCTTCAAGTGATGGCAGATCCATTTCTGCACACATGCTTGTCCTCTTTATGAAATTCGGCTAGCCTTATTCACACTACCATGTCCGTACAGGAACCCTTTTTTCGACTTTTCTCGTTTCGGAGCCTCGGCTCCACCATGGATGAGGCGCGTGCACTCGCGAGAAGCGGATTCTCAGGTGCGGCCATTGTGCGCGCGGACACGCAGACCGCGGGACGCGGACGGATCGAGGGACGGAGGTGGGTCGACGCCCCGAGCCAATCCCTTCTTATGACTCTGCTTCTGCCTGTCGGTTTTGCTGAAGGGCAGGCGCTCCCTTTACGCGTGGGACTCGGTGTGGTGCGCGCCCTGGAGCGTATCGAGGCTGCCAAGGTCGGAGACGCAGGGTCAATGCCCCTGGAACCAGGCTCTTCTGTTTCAAGCCAAGACCCAAAATTCTGGCTCAAGTGGCCCAACGACGTGCTCGTGCAAAAGAGCACCGATGCGGCGGAATATGGCAAGCTCTGTGGTATCCTCTGCGAGAACACCGAGGGTAGGATTCTGATCGGCATCGGCATGAACCTCCGCAGGCTCGAGGACAAGATTGTGTTAATGCAACACCAGCCGGACCTCCCGCCGGCATGCCTTGAGGAGGCTTGGAAGAAGCTCCCTGAGGTGTTCTCGGAGCTGGACCGTGCTGCGCACTTCGTGGCCGGACATGTCATTGAGGCTCTTTCGGACAGTCGGTGGAAATCCGAGTACGAGCGCAGGCTCTGGGGCAGGGGTTCGACCGTACAATTTCTCGCAGGCCATCCACAGCATCCCACGCCTATGCTCGGCACCTGCATAGGCATTGATGAAGGGGGTAGGCTCATCCTCGATATCGGAGGAGCACAAAAAACCTTCGTTTCAGGCGAAATCGCGTCACTTCGCGTGGCCAAACTACACCTGGTATGAATCCTCGCGCGCAAGTATAGCCTCATACAGCATCGCATTGATCGGCACTTCGATCCCCACAGCCTGGGCGAGTCGTACCATCACCCCGGCAAAAGCCTTAACCTCGGTGCGCCTGTGAGCCTCGACATCCTGCAGCATAGAGGTTTTGCCGTCTGGTCCCAGTGTCTTCAATACCGCCATAGCGCTCGGAATATCGGCATCGGAAAGCGCTATGTCCATACGGCGCGCGAGCGCGATCACTTCCTGCATGGTTTTCTCGAGCAGTGCGACTGCGTGAGGGCTCGTCTGAAAGACCCGATACGGGAATCCCAACACTGCCGACCACTGGTTGATCGACACATTGATCATGAACTTGAACCATATTTCCCTGACGATATCATCCGGAACCCGAAAGATGATGTCGCTCTCGCGGAAAAGCCGATCGAGGCGGGCGAGTTTCTCGGCATTCCTCTGGGCTAGTTCCTTTTCATACCCGCAGAATATCCGGCCCTTTGCGGAATACTGAATTTCGTTCCCCCGGCGGTGCGCGTCGATGCCGATGATCATCGCGTGGGGCACGGCGTCCGACCCAAATTCGCCTCGAAGTTTCGGCACGGCATCCACCCCATTGAGCAGAGATAGGATGATCGTATCGGCGCCCACATAGGGCCTCATCTCGACGATGGCCTCATCGAGGCTATAGTTCTTCACCGCAACGATCACCAGGTCGACCGACTCTGCCGTATGACTGTCCAGTACCGGCAGAAAATATTGTTTACCATTGACGAAAAAGCCTTCTTTCTGATAACGCAAGGCGCGCGTTCCTCGTGCGCTCACAAAGACACGCTGCCCTGCATCCGCAAGGCGTGCAGCAATGGAGGCCCCAATCGCCCCTGCCCCGACCACAACGGTAGACTGAATAGTATCCTTCATCGTATTCTCCCTGCCTCGACTTCATCCATCCTGGAACCGGAGGATTCAACGACGTACGGCTCCAGCTTCTTCTCGATCCGTTCCGGAATCCGGCACCAAATCCAAGTATTCTCGTCGTCCTGACGTTCCGCGAGGACTGTTCCCTCCCTCATGACGAGGCTCGCAATGTGGTAGTCCGCGTGCGGAATGCGCAGTGTCAGAGTCTTCATGCTGGCCGTGAGTTTTTCCTGGATAGCCTTCACAAGCACCGAGAACCCCTCCCCGGTTCTGGCCGAGACCGCGATGCTCCCTGGGTAGCGCAGCAGAAAGGCATTCACGGCATCGGGGGAGGCGAGGTCGATCTTGTTGAGCACGAGAATGCGCGGTATATCGCTAGCCCCGATTTCGGAGAGAACCTGCAGGGTGGTTGCAATGTGGGCGTCGATGCGGGCGTCGGAGGCATCGGCGACATGGATGAGAAGGTCTGCTTGACTTGCCTCTTCGAGCGTGCTGCGAAATGCCTCCACAAGGCCATGCGGAAGATTACGGATAAAGCCGACAGTGTCGGTCAAAAGCAAGGTCTGCCCCTGCGCGAAGAGAAGCCTCCGCGTAGTCGGGTCGAGTGTCGCGAAGAGCTTATCCTCCGCATTGACGCTCGCTGCGGTGAGAGCGTTGAGGAGGCTCGATTTGCCGGCATTCGTGTACCCGACGATGGCCGCCCTCGGCACTCCAGCCCGCTCCCTGCGCCTGCGTTGGACCGATCTCTCTTTGCGCACGGTCTCGAGCTCGGTCTTGATCTCGTGGATACGGCGCTCAATTTCGCGTCGGTCGAGCTCGAGCTTCTGTTCGCCCGAGCCCTTCGTGCCATAGCGACCGCCTCGCTGGCGCATGAGGTCGTCGTAGGAGTGCGCCAAGCGAGGCAGCGCATACTGCAGCTGTGCAAGCTCCACTTGGAGGCTGGCCTCTTTCGTGAGAGCTCTTGATGCGAAAATCTTGATGATGAGCTCGGCTCGATCGAACACTTTCTTTGCCGACAATTTTTCCCAGTTGCGCTGCTGGAGAGGGCTCAGTATATGGTCAAAAATGATCGCATCGGCGCCTGCCGCCTCAGCTGCCTGTACCAACTCTTGGGCTTTTCCTGTCCCGACGAGAAGAGAGGGCGTGATTTCTCGTAGCTGTACGAGGGCCTCTCCCACCGTCTCGAGACCCAGGGTCTGCACCAGGCTGTGAAGCTCATCGAGGAGCTCGCTTGCTTCTGCCTTATGAATGCTCTCCGTGGCGATGCCGACAAGGAAGGCCCGCGCGATACTTTGCTTCTGATTCTTCTGCGCTGCGGTTGAAATCATTCTTTAATAATACACACATATTGCTTTTTTGGCACTATGTCCGCCTTTCCTGCGCTCGACTGTACTGTCCATTTTGTGATATACTAAGTTTTTAATATCGGGAGGATGTGTGCCCCTTCAAATTTCCGACCTTAGCGATGCTGTGCTCAACACCCACTACGCGGTGCGCGGACCAATTGTCGCACGCGCCCAGGAACTCGAAAATCTCGGCAGAAAAATAATCTACTGCAATATCGGGAACCCTCAGGCTTTAGGGCAAAAACCTCTAACCTATGCGCGTGATGTCCTCGCACTCTGCGAACAGCCTGCACTTTTGGAGAGTGCACCGCAAGCTTTTCCCGAAGACATGGTCGAAACCGCACGCACCATCCTCGATCAGTCCAAATATGGCCTCGGCGCCTATTCGGAATCCAAAGGCTTACGTTTTATCCGCAAGGCGATTACCGATTTTATCGCTGCACGCGACAGTACAGACGGCATTGCACAGAGTTCCAATCTAGAACACATCTACCTTACCGACGGTGCCTCCAAGGGCGTACAGACCGCGCTGCGCCTCCTTCTCGCCTCGCAAAAGGACGGTATTCTCATCCCCATTCCTCAATATCCGCTCTATTCGGCGACGATCAGACTCTACGGAGGCCAACAGGTCGGCTATTACCTCGACGAAGATTGCGGCTGGGGCTTGAGCGAACAGATGCTGGAAGAAGCACTGCATAGGGCAATGAAAGAAGGCATCCGCGTACGGGCCATTGTCGTCATCAATCCGGGCAACCCCACGGGCGCAGTACTCACCGAAGAAAACATCGAAATGGTCATCCGCTTTGCGAAGCGCCACAACCTCACGATCCTCGCAGACGAAGTGTACCAGGAGAATATCTACGAGCCGGGAACACGTTTTCTGTCGTTCGCCCACGTCATGACCAAGTTGTCCGAGCATGAAGTGAGCCTCTTCAGTTTCCACTCTACATCCAAGGGATTTTTCGGCGAGTGTGGTCAGCGGGGCGGTTATATGGAAGTGCGGAATGTCCCCGAAGAAGTGGTCGCCCAAATTACCAAACTGCAGTCGGTGGCGCTCTGTGCAAACCTTCCCGGCCAGGTGATGACCTACCTCATGGTCAATCCGCCCCGCCCCGGAGCGCCGAGCTACAAGCGCTACGTCGAAGAGCGCAGCTCCATCCTCTCGGAGCTCGCGAAGCGTGCAAAAATCCTCGAAGAAGGCCTCAACCGAATTCCAGGCATCCGTTGCCAGCCCATCCGGGGAGCAATGTATGCCTATCCTTCGATTTCGCTGCCCACAGGCACAAGCGATGAAGCATACTGCTTGGCACTCTTGGAAGAGACCGGCGTCTGCGTCGTACCGGGCACGGGTTTCGGCCAGAAACCAGGCACCGCACACTTCCGCACGACCATTCTGCCGCCGACACGACAGATAGAGGAGGTGATCGATGCAATCGATGCATTCCAGCGACAGTGGGGTTGAGGGTTTAGAGAAGGGGGAGCGGTCGGTCTTCTCGATGCAGACAGATGCCGTTCAGGCACATATCGGACTGGAGTCTTTTCTTCACCTCCTTCATGAAGGAGTCTATATCGTCGATAAAGACCGCAGAATCCAATTTTGGAATGACGCCGCAGAGAGAATCACAGGATATGCTGCCTCGACTGTGGTCGGCAGCCGATGTTCCGACAACATTCTGCGACATGTTTCAGAGGATGGGCGCGAGCTATGCATTCATGGCTGTCCCCTTCAGGCAACGCTCACGGATGGAAAAACAAGAGATATCATCGCCTATTTTCATCATCGAGACGGGCAACGTATTCCTGCGCATGTACGTGCGATCGCGGTGCAAAACGATAAGGGTGTGTCCGGAGCACTTGAAATTTTCGACGAGATCTATGAAAAAACCAGCTTTATCGAAGAACTTGAAACGTTGCGACAAGAAGTCTTGACTGATCCTCTCACGAAAATCGGCAATCGGCGCTTTTTCGAGTTGAATGTAGGGGCTAGGTTTGCCGCATACAATACGGAACAAATCCCGTTTGGCCTTTTGATGTTCGATATCGATCACTTTAAAAAAGTGAACGATACCTATGGACATATTGCGGGCGATTGTGTGCTCAAAATGGTGGCCAGTACAATCTCTGGTGCGCTTAAGTCGCTCGACACTATCGCTCGCTTCGGAGGCGAAGAGTTTGTAGTGCTTGTGCCCAATTGCAACGCAGAATACCTCTCTATTGTTGGCGAGCGGATACGCATACTCATAGAGACAAGCTGGGTTGATCTTCAAGATGGTTCAAGGATCAGAATTACGATCTCAGGCGGTGGAGCCATGGTACAGCCGAGCGACCAAGTTTCCACACTTATTGCAAACGCTGATCGGCGGCTCTATCAAAGCAAAGAAAGCGGCCGAAATAGAGTGATTTGTGGCGTATAAAAAGACCGCACGGCACGATTTTTGTGGGTAGCTTACGTTTTGCAGCGTGCCTCTCAGCGTGTTTTTCAGCGCGCCCGCAATTTTCGAAGCTGATTCAGCGCCGCCCTGAAGTCCCGCGGGAAGGGCGACTCTATCTTTAGTGCCGCACCGTTTGTGGGGTGTTGAAAGGATATCTCGGCCGCGTGCAGAGCGGTGTGGGCAATGAGAGGCTGCTCCTCGTAGACATCCCCCTTCCATCTGCGTTTCAATACAGACAGCATGAGGGGTGCACCGTCGCCATAGAGGGGATCCGCAACGATCTTCAAGCCCGATGCCGCGAGGTGCACTCTAATCTGGTGCGTGCGCCCCGTCTCCGGCAAGGCTCGTACGAGCGCAAATCCGCGGAACCGCTCCACGACCTCGAATCTAGTCTTCGCTGCTTTTCCTTTCGATGTATCAATGATCGTCCTGTGGTCTCTGTCGCCATCGGCGCGCAGAGGAAGCTCAACTTCCCACGCTTCCTGTTCCGGCTCGCCATGTACGATGGCAAGATAAATCTTGTCAACTTGACGCGTAGCAAATCGCTCGTTGAGATCTCTGTGGGCGCGCTCACTTCGGGCATAGACAAGGACACCGGTCGTGTCCTTATCGATCCTATGCACTGGCAGAAGTACCCCAAACTCCTTGGACAACAGCTCCTTGGCGACAGGGACATCGGGGTCCCAGCGATCTGGGATGGCCAGCATCCCCGCAGGCTTGTCGATCGCGAGGATTTCTGTATCTACATATAGTATTGTAACCGGGTTTTTCACGAATGTAACTGTAGCATAAAGCTTCCTTTGCGGATACCATGGGTCTTTGGGCATAAGATGCGGAATTTGCAGAAGTTATATTCCACTTGCCGATCTTTTCTGTTTTTTATATCTTATCACAGGCATTTCAAAGCCGTTCTCAATATAATATCCGGTTCTGCGTCATCATGCATGTGATGAGATGTTGGGAGACCGGTAAAAACACTGTAAGCGACAGGAGAGCAAAGGTATGGCGAAACAATTGTTGTTCAGCGAAGATGCGCGACGGAAACTACTTGACGGCGTCGAAATCATCTCCAAGGCTGTCAAGGTAACGCTCGGTCCAAAGGGCCGAAATGTACTCCTCGACAAGAAATTCGGTGCACCGACTGTGACCAAGGACGGCGTATCCGTTGCCAAGGAAATCGAACTCGAAGATCCGTTCGAGAACATGGGAGCACAGCTTCTCAAGGAAGTCGCGACCAAGACGAACGATATCGCGGGCGATGGTACGACCACCGCGACGGTACTCGCCTACTCCATCGTCAAAGAAGGTCTGAAATCCGTAGCAGCCGGCATCGACCCCATGGCGTTAAAGCGCGGTATCGACCAAGCAGTGACTCTTTCCGTAGAAGAAATCCAGAAGAACTCTAAGGAAATCAAAGAGAAGGAAGAGATCGCCGATGTTGCGTCCGTTTCGGCGAACAACGACGTCGAGATCGGTAAGCAGATTGCCGACGCAATGGAGAAGGTGGGAAAGGACGGCGTCATCACGGTTGAAGAATCCAAAACCATGGAGACGACCATCGACTTCGTCGAAGGCATGCAGTTCGACCGAGGCTACGTCTCGCCGTACTTCGTCACAAACCGCGACTCCATGACCGTAGTCTTCGAAAATCCTCTCATCCTCATCCACGATAAGAAAATTTCCAGCATGAAGGATCTTCTGCCCCTACTCGAGAAAGTCGCCCAGGCAGGCAAGCCCCTCCTCATCATCGCCGAGGATGTCGAGGGCGAAGCACTTCCTACGCTCATCGTCAACCACCTCAAGGGCACCATCACCGTGTGCGCCGTCAAGGCACCTGGGTTCGGCGATCGCCGCAAGGCCATGCTCGAGGANNTCGGCCTCAAGCTCGAGAACACTTCTCTCAATCAACTCGGCACCGCAAAAACCGTAAAGGTCGATAAGGACAATACGACCATCATCAACGGCGGCGGTAAACAGAAGGACATCCAGGACCGCATCGCGCAGATCAAGAAACAGATCGAAGAGACCACCAGCGACT
>DIXD01000102.1 GCA_002435985.1 Spirochaetaceae bacterium UBA6089 | reverse complement strand
TTCCCCAAAGACAGTACTTTACAATCCGAAGACCTTCATCATACACGCGGCGTTGCTCCGTCAGACTTTCGTCCATTGCGGAAGATTCCCCACTGCTGCCTCCCGTAGGAGTCTGGGCCGTATCTCAGTCCCAGTGTGGCCGTACACCCTCTCAGGCCGGCTACCCATCATCGCCTTGGTGGGCCCTTACCTCACCAACTAGCTAATGGGACGCGAGCTCATCTCAGGCCGGTGCCGTAGCACCCTTTCCTCACAGGACCCTTCCCCCCGCGAGCGTATTCGGTATTACCCACTATTTCTAATGGCTATCCCCATGCCCAAGGTAGATTACCCACGCGTTACTCACCAGTCCGCCGCTCTAGGGCGGGTCGCCCCGCCTTGCCGCTCGACTTGCATGCTTAAGACACGCCGCCAGCGTTTGTTCTGAGCCAGGATCAAACTCTCCATGATGTATCCTAACAGCCTTTCGACTGTCAGATTCATAGACAGCGCCCTCTCTCTTCCCTAAGCTCTCCCCCTTGCCTCTCGACAAGAAAAAAAGCCTCTGGCACGTCATTCTTCTCGACAACACTTTCGTGCCGCCTTCAAAGAACCTTCCTCTATCCCCTTCCCTTATTTTCTCTTGTCACAGATCCCTCGCACCTCGGCCCGTCCCTTAGTCCGGGCCTTCCGTGCCGCAACCCCAGCCTATTCCGCCAGAGCGCTCGATGAAACTATCAAATCTTCTCTAGGTTGTCAAGGGCTTTGATGCCCTTAATCCATTTGCAGGTTTTGCATTTATTTGCTTTTCGTTGCAAATTCCGCAAAATAATGCAGCGCCAAGTGATGGGCGCGAGGAAGAACATACTTGAACTCATTATTGTTCGTCAAGGGGTCCATACAAAAACATAAAAAAACTCGCCCTCCCCAGACCGAGGGTTTATGATGCCTTAATGGTAGAGTTTTTTGAACTGGACGAGATAATCGACAAAGGACACAATCGTCGCAAACGCCGTAAGGACATACGCAATCTGAATAAGCAAACCCAAGACATCGTCCAGTCCGCCTCGGCCCGAAAGCGGAATCGGGTCCGACACATCGGCCCCCCTATAGACCTGCAGGGAATAGAACAGCAGAGACAGCAACCCCGCCACCATATACATTCCGGCCTTCAGTTTGCCCCCAGTCCGAGCACCCATCGCAATTCCCTTCAACCCGAGCAGCATGCGCAAAAAAAGAATGCCGAATTCACGGTACAGCACAACGAGGAACACCCACAGAGGCATGATGCCGATACTCGCAAACGCCAAAAAATAAGTGACGCGCGAAATTACATCGGCGAAAGGATCGAACAACTTGCCGAACGCCGACACCTGATTATCCCTACGGGCCAGCCTGCCGTCGACAAAATCGCTCAACTCCATCCAACAGAACATAATCCACAGCGCCACAAGCGCCGGCTGCCGCGGAATCCACTGTGCCCTCATCACAATGAAAAAAAATGGTGCAAGGATAATCCGACTGAGCGTTACTTTGTCTGCGGCAGTCATAGATCTAAGCATACGTATTTGACAGTACGCATGTCAAGGTTATAGTATGAAATCCAATTTGCGACCGAGACGTCTGACGCGAAAAGCAAGGCCGCTCCACGAGGACGCTGTGTCATGGTAGATGAAAAACGAACTGCAGACTTGCGCCATAGTATCTTACTCACCATCTCGATATTTTTCATCGTACAGTGTGCGCTTTTTCTGCTTTTTGCAGTGAGTGCCGGCTTCGCCTCGAAGTATTGGTCGCTCTTTCTTCCCATCAGCGGAGGATTTCATATATTCGTTCTTATTCTGCTGCTGCTTTTCCAGGATGACTTTATCATCGAATCGAGCAGCGAGAAGCTCGATCATATAAATCTCGCCAACATAATCACGCTCAGCAGGGTGAGCACCATGCCGACCCTGCTCGTGCTGGTGATGGCCGCAAAAGAATATGGAATACGAATCCCCTTGCTCGTTCTGGTAGCCGTCATTTTTCTGACCGATTTCCTCGACGGGCGCATTTCGCGCAAGAACAATCAAGTGACGCGCGTCGGCAAAATGATGGACTCGGCGAGCGACTACACCCTCCTTGTTGTCCTGAGTGTTATTTTTCGATATTATTCGCTCATACCAGAGTGGTTTTTCGTGCTGGTGCTGGTGCGGCTTGGCATTCAGGTGCTGTTCATGGCGATTCTTGTCGTAGTCAAGAAGCGCATCGAACCGAACTCCACATTTATGGGGAAGTTGAATATCGCATCGATTATGGTGCTGTATACGCTGGAGCTTATCCAGCTGGCAGTGAAGGCACCTCCTCTGTTGGTATTTCGGATTTCGGAGTGGATTGTCGCTATTATTCTTGTGCTCGGCATTTTTGACAAGATAGCCGGTTTTTTCGATGCTCTGAAAAGCGGACCCCCCGCACCATAATCCATTTCATCTAAGTATTCAGGAGGAATTGCAATGGCGGTCATAAAAAGCGCGCTGGAACTCGCTCTCGAGCGGACCAAGGATCTCCAGATCGACGAAGCGGTCGAGAAAGCGAACAAAGCGAAGCTTGAGGGGCGCAAAGCTGCAGGAAAATTCTTGGAAGCGCCGGATTCGGTCGATTTTAAGGCAATTCTCAATACCATCGATGCTGCACAGCGTCAGACGTTTCTTAGTGCAGTCTTGGAAGTACTGTTGGCCCACATACAATTGCCGAGCACTGGCGGTATCGAAACCGAAAAACTGGAATCGCTAAAAAAAGCCATTCTCAGCCTCTGCGGACTCTCCTCGAAGTTCAGCTCCGAACGCGAGGCGAAGATGGCACAGCAGCAGGTTCGTTCGCTCTTCCAGCAGATTATTCAATTTCTTGGACAGTACAGCGAAGAGATACAACGTGTCGAACAGGCGATCAGGAACCAATGGGCACCGAAGTTCAGAGAAAAAGAGCGTCAGCTGGCCGCACAACTTGGGCAAAGCGTTCGCATCGATCCGATGTCCGATCCGGAATTTGCGGATTTTTATCGAAAGAACATCGACGCAATGCACAAAAATTACGCACGTGCCCTCGAGGAAGCGAAGGCGCAACTGTCGGCGCTCTGCGGACTCGAAGGGAACTAAAGTCTCAGGCTTCGCTGGTATCTCGCCTTGCCAGCGCTATATACAGAAGTGCGACGTCCGATTTTCGCACCCCCGGGATCCTCGAGGCCTCTCCTAGTGTGAGGGGGTGCTGGGCGGTCAGTTTTTCTTGCGCTTCTTTGGACAAGCCCGTTACCATTGAGTAGTCAAACGCCTCGGGAATGAACAGTTTTTCCGCCTTGGAAAGACGGCTGGCCAAGCGCACCTCTTTTTCGAGATAGCCTCGATAGCGCTCATTGAGCACTGCGGTGAGCACGCCCGATGCCTGCATGGCCGCGGTTTGAGGTAAAAGCGCGGCCATGCGTGCCAAGGCTTCGGATTCATCGTCCAGAAGAGCTCCTATCTTTGGGTCGCAGACTGCATCTGCAAGGGATTGACCAATATGGCATTCAAGTTGAGGGACCTGCGCACAGTCTTCTTTTCGAATCTTGCGGCCGGCAAGAAGCTCCTTAACCTCTTCAATCGTCCGGAGCCGCTTTTCGAAACACTCGCGGCGCCGTTCATCGGCAAGGCCCATCTCGATGGCGTATGGAGTGAGCCTCAAATCTGCAGTGTCGTGACGAAGGGCGAGACGGAACTCGGCCCTGCTCGTGAACATTCGGTACGGTTCCTTTGGTGAGAGGGTCACAAGGTCGTCGATGAGTACGCCGATATACGCCTCATTTCTCCCGAGAATGAGAGGGGGCGCTCCATCGAGGGCGCGGCGCGCGTTGATGCCTGCCATCAATCCCTGGGCCGCAGCCTCTTCGTATCCCGAGGTTCCGTTGGTCTGGCCTGCAATGAAGAGTCCTCTGACGATTTTGGACTCAAGCGACGCATACAGCGCCGAAGGGTCGATATAGTCATACTCGACCGCATAAGCAGGCCTGACAATCTGTGCATGCTCCAGCCCCGGAATACTTCGATAAAAGCGCAGCTGCACGTCTTCGGGCAGAGAACTCGAAAGGCCGTTGAGGTACACTTCGTCGGTGTAGAGGCCTTCGGGCTCGATAAATCCCTGATGGCGGTCCCGGTCTGAAAAACGGACGACTTTGTCCTCAATCGAAGGGCAGTAGCGCGGCCCCTTGCCGACGATGAGTCCCGAGAAAAGCGGCGAGCGGTCGAGACCGCTCCGAATCGCTTCGTGCGTCGTCTGGTTCGTGTACACAATGTAACAGGGCACATCGGGCCGATCGTAGTCCTGCTCCAGGAACGAGAAGAAAATCCTGCGCCGATCGCCGTGCTGGGCTTCGAGCTTTGAAAAATCGATACTGCTGCGCTTTATGCGTGCGGGGGTGCCGGTCTTCATTCGTCCGACAGGAAAGCCCCGCGCCCGGAGCGCCGTGCCGAGGCCAATTGCGGCAGGTTCGCCGAGACGGCCTCCTGGTCCGTTCCAGTCTCCGATGAAAAGCCTGCCTTCCATAAATGTGCCGGTGGTCAGCACGACGACATTGGCGCTGATGGTGTTGCCGCGTTCCGTGCGAACCCCCTCTATATGCCGCGATTCTCCCCCCGAGATAAGAATGTCGGTGACAGTATCCATGAAAATAGCGAGATTCTGCTGCGCCTCGAGGGTCTTGCGGGCGAGCTCGGAATACAGGGCCTTATCGACCTGGGCGCGAGGCGCTTGCACCGCGGCACCGCGCGACTGGTTCAGCATCCGCACCTGAATCGATGTCGCATCGGCAAGAATGCCCATCTGACCGCCGAGCGCATCCACCTCGCGCACGAGATTGCCCTTGGACAAGCCGCCTATTGCGGGATTGCAGGACATTTTCCCTATTGTGTCGGGATTCTGCGTGATGAGCAGTGTCTTTGTTCCGAGCCGAGCAAGCGCAAGTGCCGCTTCGATACCTGCATGCCCGCCACCCACGACGATCGCCTCGAAATCTGCCATACTCGACCTCATTTCCCTAGACAGAACGTGCTGAAGATGCGCTCGAGCACCTCGTCCGGTGCGATGTCGCCCGTAATTTCCCCGATACTCTCGGCCGATTCCCGAACATGCAACGCCACAAGATCGAGGCCGGCCCCTGCATCCTGCGCCGCTATGGCCTGCGAAAGCGCTTCGTAGGCCTGCCTCAAAAGCCGCTCCTGCCGCTCGCCGGCGATGCGCACCTGTGCCTCGTACTGACCAAGGGTTTGATTCTTCTGAACGTACGCGGACAACGTATCTTTGAGCATCGACTCGAAACCGCCGAACGAGCGAACGTCCTTTGCGCTCACCGCAGTCCAACCTTGAGGAAGAATCTTGCACTGTGGAAGGTCGGACTTGTTCCAAAGGAGCAGCGCTTCGGGAAACCTTTCGATAAAGGTTCTGTCTTCGTCGTTGAGCCCGACAGTCCCGTCGACGAGGTAGAGTATCATATCCGCACGGTCCAAAAGCGCTTGGGAGCGGCGTACTCCCTCGGCCTCCACGGCGTTGCCGCTATTCCTGAGGCCTGCGGTGTCGACAAGCCGCACCGCAAAGTCGCCGATCGATATCCACGATTCCAGCCAGTCGCGTGTCGTGCCGGGCTCGGGACTTACGATGGCGCGCTCCTCCCTGACCAACAGATTGAATAGACTGGACTTTCCCGCGTTCGGCCTTCCGGCGATGACCACCAGGATTCCTTCCTGACGCAGCCTGCCACCGGGATAGGTTCGCAAAAGATCGGAAAGTTCTTCTTGAGCGCGCTGCATGTACTGCGCCCAGCGCCCTACCTCCTCAGGCGCCTCATCCTCGGGATAATCGAGCCTCGCATCGATGTCGGCGAGGAGATCCACCATGAGGTGGCGTATCCCCTCCAGCTTTCGTGACAGGGCGCCTGTAAGCCTCCAAAGCGCATCCTGGCGAGCGGCTTCACAAGAGGCCTTCGTGAGCTCGTTGATGGCTTCGGCCCGCACGAGGTCGGTCTTCCCTCCGGCGAAGGCCCGAAATGAGAATTCCCCCTTAAGCGCGGGAGAAAAACCTTGAGCATAGAGTAGTTCGAGTATCCGCCGTACAACCGCAGGCGAGCCGTGGCACATGATTTCTACCGCATTTTCACCGGTAAACGAGTGCGGCGCACGAAACACCAGCGCAACCACCTCATCGAGGCGCTCCTGCGAATGTGGATCGACGATCCAGCCATAGACCGCACGGTAGCCCTCGGCGTCGAGAAGCGCCTGTGGCCGAGAAAAACAGCGCGCCACAAGCCCGATGGCCTTCTCTCCAGAAGTTCGAATCACCGCAAGCGCCGAGCGCCCTTCCGGCGTCGCGAGCGCAGCGATCGGTACTGAGCGGTCAAAATATGTTCGGGACATAGCAGGTACGATAGCGCCACAGCGGCATGAAAGACAAGGAGTGGTAGTGTAAGGTTCTTTCTGTAAATTGGAGGGGCTTGAAACAGTGGGCCGAAAGACTGGTGCATTCAAACGGCTTCGGGTATAATAATCATCGAGGTATATGGTCATGACCCCCCAAGAGCTCTCCAAACTCGATTACGAGGGTGCTTCGAAACTACTACTCGCCTATGCGACCGACGCGAAAAAATATGAGAAAGAGATCGCCTCGTTGAAGTCTCAGGCAGAGGAATGGAAATCCAAGGCCATGCTGGCAAAGTCCCGCGCCATGCCGGAGCTCTCGGAATCGGCCTCGCAGAAAGCATCCGAACTAGAATCTAAGGCGCAGGAACTTTCGCTCGAGCTTGCGGACCTTCGCCGCGACATCGGACAACTGCGAGAGGCCCTCCCCATCATCAAGGCGAAGCAGCGTAGCGTCGACCCCGACATCCTCCTCGCCGAACTTTCGATGATTGTCGGCAACCTTGGGGAAGAAAAAACCGCAGCATCCGGCTCGGAGGCCACAGAGCCCGCGGGCTCGCCCCCGGAGACCCCTCAAAAGCCACCTACCGATTCTCTCGACGATGCACTCGCCGAGCTGAAGAAAAAAATGGGTCTGCTTTGACAGCGTAGGCGCAGCCATGACCGCGTGCGATCGGTGAGCATCGCAGGTGCGTCACTCACACCTACGCTCACCACAGCCTCATCGGAAGGAGACCACATGCATAAGTCGGCGCTGCTCCCTGAGGTTCCCCGTCCGCTTCTCTTCGCACATCGTGGGTTACACCGCAGGTTCCTCGAAAACACCATCAATGCTTTTCAGGCAGCCATCGACGAGGGCGTACCCGGCATCGAGCTCGACGTCCACCTTGCCAGCGACGGAAACCTCATCGTGTTCCACGACGATACCACCGGCCGCATCGAACGGCGCGTATGCCCGGACGAGCCCGCCCGCGACCTCTCCGTAGAGGATTCAACGCTCGCCGCGCTGCGATCGCTGCCCTTTGGGGCACAGATACCGCTGTTGGACGAGCTCTTCGAAGCGTTCGGCGATCGGGTGTATTACGATATCGAATTAAAAAGCCGCAGCGCCTCGGACACTGGCCTCGCTTCAAACGTCGCGGCCACAATCGGGGCTCACGGTCTGGAAAAGAGCTGTGTCGTCTCTTCATTCAATCCATTTGTACTGCGACATTTCCGCAAAGCCGAACCAAAAATTCCCATCGGGATTATTTGGAGCCATTCCCATGAGCTGTATTGGTTTTTGCGCCACGGCGAAGGAGCCCTGATCGCCAACGCGGATTTTCTGAAGCCCGAGGCGGATCTTGTGTCGAGGCTACCAGTATACCTTCGCCTATCCAGCAAGCCTGTCATACCATGGACAGTCAACGACCCGGCAACTGCCAAAGACCTCGTCGCCCGCGGCGCCTGCGGCATCATTTCGGACCAAGCCGATGTACTGCTGCAGGGCGCTGCTGTCAGTTGATCTCGTGAATCGCGCGCGCAAGCGGAAGACGGCGCCCTACACCGAAGGCACGCTTCGAGACTTTGATGGCAGGTGCTCCCTGCCTGCGCTTGTATTCGGCTTTGGCGGTCATCTCGAGGGTACGGCGTACCGTAGCGCGGTCGTAACCGACGTCCACAATTTCGTCCATTGTACAATTCTCTTCTATATATAATCGCAAAATTCCATCGAGCACTGCGTAGTCGGGCAGGGTATCCTGATCTTTCTGGTTGTGGCGGAGCTCGGCGCTCGGCGCCTTCTTCATAATCGCCTCGGGAATGGGTTCCTCTATACCCTGCGTCGCAGCGGCCCTGTTGAGATGCTCGGCAAGGCCATAGACCTCGGTCTTATAGAGGTCTGCGATGGGCGCGAGCGAACCGTTCATATCGCCGTAAAGGGTACAGTAGCCCGTGGCCACTTCGCTCTTGTTGCCCGTCGTGAGCAAGAGCGCATTGAACTTGTTCGACCACGCCATTAGGATCGTACCCCGAATACGCGCCTGCAAGTTCTCTTCGGTCGTGTCGTAGGGACGCCCTGCAAAGGGCACGGCGAGCGTATCGAGAAAGGCGGTAAACGGCACTTCGATGGGGATACGCTCGAGACGTAACCTATTTCGGCGACAAAGCTCTACTGCATCATCGAGCGAGCTCACACTCGAAAAACGGCTCGGCATGGCAATGCAGGTTACATTCTGTGGGCCAAGCGCCTGCGCAGCGAGCACAGCCACGAGCGCGGAGTCGATACCCCCCGAGAGGCCGAGACATACTCGCGAGAAACCGGATTTTCTGAGGTAATCCTGAATGCCCACCAGTATCGCATGCCGAATTTCCTCATACCGCTCGACATGGACATCTGCGTCTCCGTCCAGGATTTCGGGTAAGGCCGAGGGAAGGTCGAGCACGAGCCGGCTGGCCTGGCGAGTCTTGGTGTCATAGGTCAGAACCTCTTCGCCCCAGCCGCAGACGCCCCGGATGGAAGTGTCCTCCGCCATTACAAAAGAGCGCCCATCGAAGACAAGCGAATCGTTCGCCCCGACCGCATTGCAGTACAGCACGGGGATCGATCCTGAACGCACCGCCTTTTCGGCGAGCTTGAGCCTCGTGGTCAATTTCCCTGCAATGAAGGGGGACGCCGAGGGAACGATCAAAACATCGGCCCCTTCATCCATCAGCTCCTTCACAGGGTCGATCCTGTATTTCTGTGAAGCATCAGGTGCCTCCCACCAGAAATCCTCGCAGATCGCGAAGCCGACTCGGCCGCAGTCGTGCACGAACACATGCCTGGCGTGGGCGGGCTCGAAATACCGCGCCTCGTCGAACACATCATAGGTAGGGAGGAGGGTCTTTGCCTGCGTAAAGATCACTTTCCCATTAAAGAGGACCGAGTAGGTGTTGACGAGCGATTTGCCCGCCCTCTCGCGGTTTTTGTCGACATAGCCGACGCCGACGGCGATGCCTTCCGGCAAAAGCTTCTGAAGACGGCGTAGTGCCGCAATGGAGCCAAACAAAAAAGATTCTTGGTCGAGGAGGTCCATGGGTGGATAGCCGCACAGGCTTTGCTCGGGGAACACGATTAGGTCCGGCTTTTCGGATGCCGAAAACGTGGTGAGGATTCGGTCGACAATGGCGAGCATGCGGTCGGCATTGCCCTTAAAATCGCCTATGATCGAATTAAGCTGAACGAGAGATACCCTCATGGTGCACCTCCGTTACTTTATCTTCTTTCGCTGTTTGCGGGCTTTGGTCGCATCGAACTTCTGAGCGCTCCGGGAAGCATCGTGCCCGCCGGAGGTAGCCACCGCCCTCGATGCGTCGACAAATATGGGGTCTCCCGGCATGATCTTAAAGTGCTTGCGCGCATACAGCATAAAGACGATAGATGCCACTATCATCAAAAAACTCAGAATCTGTCCCATCGAAAAATTAAAGAGCGATACAAAGCGCGCAGTAGGTGCATTCGGATCACCGAGCGGCAAAACATAGCCCAGGCCAGAATCGGGCTCACGGAAATATTCGACGATGAAGCGCGCAACCCCATAGCCCAGCGAATAGACCCCGACACCCTTACCGCGGTAAGTACGGTGTTTGCGCACAATAAACCAAAGGATGAGCCATAGTACCAGGCCCTCCAGAATGGCCTCATAGAGCTGCGAAGGATGGCGCGGCAAATTGACCATATCGTTCATGGATACCAGGCGGATGCCCACCTCGCGTGCGACGTCTTGCACCCAGGGCTCTCGTGCAGAGAAACGCTCCGCATTCGGAAAGATCATGGCCCATGGTGCCGTGCTCACCTTGCCCCAGAGCTCGCCATTTATAAAATTGCCTATTCTGCCAAACGTGTAGCCCAAAGGCGCAGAGACCGCGATGAGGTCTGCCCAGTCGAGCCAATTCCACTTGTGGACCCTGCACCAGATCAGGCTCGTGATGATGAGCCCTACAAATCCGCCATGATAGGACATTCCCTGAAAGCCGACAAAGGCTCCCGACTCATCGAAGGGCCAGAAAATGAACCAAGGTTTTATCCAGTAATAGTTCGTCGGCTCGTAGATCAGCGTCCCCGCGAGCCTGCCGCCGAGCAGGATCCCCACGATGGACCACATGAAAAAATTCGCCGCTTCGTCTTCTGTCCACGGTGCGCTGAGCCGCTTTGACTCTCTTCTGAATAAAAGCCACGTCACCGCAAACGCCAGCAAGTACATGAGGCCATACCACCGAAAGGGTAGACCAGGAATAATTTCGGGGGAAAGCCATTTGGGAAATTCAAGCATCGCGACCATCAGTGAACCTCGTACGTCGTGTCATTTTCAATGTTGTCCTGAACCTGCGGCTGCTCTCTGCGTCCTTTTTGCTCAGGAATCGATCTTTCTTCTCGAGGTGGTTTGGGCCTACGCCCATCCATAGCAAGAAACCCCATCACCAAAAAATCCAGCAAAAAAAGCACGAACACAGAGCCCCCTACCCTCACAACATCGGTCGGGATAGAGGCTTTCGACGTCTGCGCCAAAGCGTATAGGGCAAACGCACTAAGGACACAAGAGGCACTCGCCACCACAAGCGACGGCATTCTTAGAAACTCTCGCGCCGCAGGTTTTAGGTATTGAAGAATTACGATATAGACAAAGAAAAGGCTATATACCTGAAATATCCTGAGCAAGGCCGACGAGATGCCGCCATAATCGGTCATTCCGGCAAAGACCGCTGCGATTCCGAGCACAAAAACGCGAAGAAATGCTAGAATCGCAGCCATCAACAGAAAAAGAGAACGGCGCATATCGATTTGGAGTCTAGTGGTGCAACTCCACAGAGTCAAGACAGTAGCAAAAACACCGCGTTTTGGATATCTTACTATTGCAATACGCAGTATGCATCTCCGAAGGAGTCGATCTCGATGAACCATATCGATAGTCACGCAGTGCGAAGGCGACTGATCCCCCTACTCGCCTTTGCCCTTATCCTTGGTCTCTCATTCGTCACCGTGTCCGTGCCGGAACTATACGCACAGCAGGCCACAGATCCCGATGCAAAACAGTATTCCCAACAGCTGCAGACTATCTTCCAGTTCATTTTGCAAAATTACGTCGACGAGCCCGATCCCTCCAAACTCTATCAGGGCGCCATTAAAGGCATGATGGACTCGCTGGACGACCCATACTCGACGTTTTTGGATGAGGACATGATGTCCGACCTTATGTCCGATACCACCGGCACCTACGGCGGTGTGGGCCTCTATATCTCCAAGCAGGCGACGGTCCCGACCGAAGATACGCCCCGCTATATCGAGGTGGTCTCCCCTATCGAGGACACCCCCGCGTGGAAGGAGGGCATCCGCCCAGGAGACTTCATCATCAAAATCGACGGCGAAGACACCGCTCCCTTGAGCACCGATAAGGCTTCCGCAAAAATCAAAGGCGAACCTGGAACGACCGTGGTGCTCACCTTTAGGCGCGGAAATTACGAGTTCGAAGTGACCTTCACGCGAAGCAAGATCGAGATTCCCACCATCAAACACGCGGTGATCTCCACCGCACAGGGGAACGTCGGTTACATCCGCATCATCGAGTGGAACCCCAACACTGCCCCGAAGATGAAGACGGCTCTACAGGACATGAAAAAAAGCGGAGTCGACAAATTCGTGTTCGATGTACGATCCAATCCTGGCGGGCTTCTGTCTTCGGTCATCGATGTCTGCGACCTCTTTTTATCTTCCGGCGTGATCGTATCCACCAAGGGGCGTACGATCACCGAAAATTATGAATACATAGCCAGGTCTGACCTTGTCATCCCAGAAAGCGACCGCATGATCGTCCTGATCAATCAAGGCTCGGCCTCGGCCTCCGAGATATTCGCCGGCGCGATGAAAGACACGAGGCGCGCACTCCTCCTCGGAGAAAAAACCTATGGCAAAGGCTCTGTACAGCAGATATTCCCCCTCGATAAGGTTGGCTTTAAGCTTACGATGGCCCGCTACTATACCCCGAGTGGGGTAAATATCGACCAAGTCGGCATCGAGCCGGATATCAGCGTCACCGAACCTACCTTGAGCGACAAAGAGTTACAGGAAGTTCAAAGGCTTTACGACGCCGGCGATATCACGCGCTACCTGCAAACGACTCCTCAGCCGAGCCTCGAACAGCGGAAAGAGTTCGCCGCGGAGCTCGCCAAGAAATATGAGGTCCCCACGCTCATTCTCGAAAAACTTATCCGCGACGAAGCCGAACGCACCCAGCCGGCAAGGATCTACGATCTCGAATATGATATCCAGCTGCAGAAGGCGCTCGAGCTCATAGAATCGCCGGATTTCGAAAGGACACTCAACAATACCAAGACCCTGGTCCAGTCCCAAGACTCAGGCAAATGAGCGAGGATTCTCCGATGCGCCAGATTGTGCTTCCCGGCAATCAAAAAGGCAAAGCAACCTTTATGCTCGATGCCGAAACGAGCCACTACCTCATCAACGTACGGCGTATGCGTGTAGGAGATTCTTTCGATGCGATCGATGAGACGGGGGCACGCTTCCACTGCACACTGCTCTCAGATGAAGCGCGGGGGGCAAAAGTCGCCCTCGTCGCGGTGGCTTCATATCTCCAAGAAGAGGCACAGCTCCGGATCGCCCTCGTTCAGGCCCTGCCCAAAGGCCAAAAACTCGATCTCATCATCCGCCAAGCGGTAGAGCTCGGCGTCGAGCTCATCGTCCCTGTCATCACTCAGTACTGTGTGGGAGTAGATCCTCCGGGCCGTGCAGCCTCGAAGCTCGAGCGGCGGCGACGCATCATCCGAGAAGCCCTCCAGCAATCCGGCTCTACCGTCCGCACACATATTGTAGACACCGAACGACTTGAGACGCTGGATGCCCAATTGAACGCACAGGGGTTCGACAGGAAAAATGCGGTGCGCATTCTCTTTCACGAGGCAGCCCAAAAAGCATCGCAGCCGCTCCACACCATCCTTTCATCTGAGAAAAATCGAATCGTCGTGGCCATAGGGCCGGAAGGGGGCCTCTCCGAAGACGACTGTGCGGCTTTTACCAAGATGGGGTTCGTACTCCACCACGCCGCAGGACCAATCTTACGCGTGGAAACCGCCGCCATCTACGCGATCTCCGCCGTACGTGCCCTCAGCCTCGAGAAAGCCATATGGAAAGCCTAAATATACCACGAGCAGTCCTCGACGGAGTGCGGATCGATTTCCCATCTTGGTTTGCGCTCGCCGCGCTGCCGTATCTCTGGGACGACGAGCGGAACCATCAGATTTGTTTCATAGACTCAGGTCGATGGCACAATGCCAAGAATCGCGACGAATACGGTTCGATGATCGCCAGTGCCGATATCGTGCTATCCCGAGATCGGAGTCTATCGGAGAAGGCTTGCAGCCAGAACACTCATACAGCTTGCGTTTGGCCTGTGCCTTTTATCCATCAACTCTTTCTCGACGCGCTATACGAAACCATGGAGGTGGAAAACCTTGAGTCTGAGGCTAAAGAGCCCAAGACATACCGACCGCAAAAAGTGCTCACCTTGCTCCTCTCGTCCATCGAAAAGAAAAACGGCTCGATATTTTTGGTTGGAGGGCGTCCGCCTACTCTCATCAGGGCGGAGAAGAATATCCGCGCAACATATCCCAAACTCACCATCGTGGGCAGCATACACGGCCTATACCACAGACAGGAAGAGGCTGCCCTCATCCAGGCCATTCAAAAAGGCAATCCGAACCTTATCCTCGTAGGAGATCCCATCCCTACCGGAGAACGCTGGATTCCCCGCCATATGGGCATGACGAGGAGTGGCATTTTCTTCTACTACGGCCCCATCCTGAGCTGGTTTGCGGGGAGATGAGCCTATTGCGAGGCGAGCGCGGCGGGGATTGATGCCTTCATGAGTGCCAAGCAATCCCTATGCCTTTTCAAAATAGCGGACCAAAGGAAGATCTTGGAAATGCTTGTCTTGGGTCCATAATGTTGCATTATATTTTTGATTGACTGCATAGATGATGCTGTCTGCCATAGGCAGTTTGTTTTCCTTGCCTATTTTAGCCGCATAAATAGCCAGATCCGTATCAAGATCGATGACATTGCCCTGTTTCATGTGTGCAATGGCAAAGAGTGCTTTATCTTCATCAAGTTCTATGAGGATCTTTTTGAAGACCTCATATATCGTGATGGATGGTACAAGGAGATGATCAGTATCCTCAATGATATGAGCGACTTCATCCCCTATATGAGTGCCTGCGAAATACTCCAACCAACACAAAGAGTCGACGATATTCATAGTCTATCCTCTTCACGCACAATTTCAGTATTGATGCCCTTAAAGGCCCCTTTTAATTTTTCCATAGAGTAGATGGGAACAAGTTCAATTCTTGAGCCGTAGGTGAGCACTTCAAGTTTTGCGCCGACCTGCAGGCCAATGGTGTTACGGATCTCTTTAGGGATAACAATCTGATATTTACTTGAGATGATGACTGTTTTCATCGATAACCTCTATGTCTTACTATACTGTTATCGATAGGACATGTCAAATAAGTAGACTCAGGGAATTTGTTCGGTCTGAAAGCGAAAAAATAAAATCTACCTCGATACTTGAAACCCTGCCCCCAATCTGTTACTATATAAACTAATAATGGAAAAATTGGTCTATTACGATCAAGATTCCAGCAGAATTCGGGCGGTGGCTGGAGTGCTCAGCAAATTGTTCGAAGTATCAATCGCCGGCAATCTGCTCGAGTTTGGCATAATAATGAAAGAACAGAGGCCGGCCATCGCGCTCTTCGGCTTTGCGTCTCAGGACTACGCATTCAATGCTTACCATCTAAACTGTATTTACCGAAGTATTTTGAGCGCAAGGCTGGAGGAAAAAGAGAGCCATCCGCAACTTTCTATATTCATCATGGTAAGATTAGGAGAACAGGCCTTCATTCATGGAGCAGCGCCCGACATGCCGGGCAAATCTCTTTTGGACGCTCTAAAGGCTCTACCGTCCAGTGATGTACATGTCATCCACACACCGCCCCAAATCAGAAAAATCCCTCTGATCATCCTTTCGGTGTTGAACGATTCCAAGACGCTGCCAGTAACCGGACCTTCACGGCAAGATATCACGTATCCTTTCGCCGATGCGCATTCTCCGATCATAGGCAAAAGTAAAAAATTCCACCAGATGATCGCTCAAATCCGCTCCTATGCCGATAAAGAGCGCCCTGTGCTCATTATAGGCGAAACGGGAACCGGCAAAGAGCTCGCCGCACGTTCGCTGCACTCATGGAGCAAGAGAAAACGCAATCCCTTTGTCGCGCTGAACTGCGCCGCCATCCCTCCCACACTCTTCGAAAGTGAAATGTTCGGCACCGAGCGGGGCGCCTACACGGACGCGCCCACGAGGAGCGGTGCAATCGAACAGGCGCACAACGGCACACTTTTTCTGGATGAAATCGGAAATCTCTCGGCCGCGTCTCAGCCGAGTCTACTTCGTGTGCTCGAAACCAAGGAATATCGAAGGCTTGGCAGCACTCGGTCCCATTCGGCTCAATTTCGACTCGTGAGCGCTTCGTCTCTGAATCTGATCGATCTGGCGGCCGAAAAGTGCTTCAGGAAAGATCTTTTGTTCCGCATTGCGGATTTTATTCTAGAAATCCCACCGCTCCGAGAAAGAACAGAAGATATTCCCTTGCTCGTTCGCCACTTCTGCAGACAATTGTCAAAAGACAGCTATGACATCGAAGACTCCGCCCTCGACAAACTCACCGCACATGACTGGCCCGGCAATATCCGTGAGCTGCAGTCGGTCATCGCCAGGGCCTGTGCACGAAGAATTACGGGAAAAATCACCGCGGACGACATTGAATTCTTAACGGGGATATCTCGCCTTAGGCCAGGCAAGGATTAAACAAGGCTTAAACACGGAGTGTTTTGGGTGTACAATCCACATAGAGTGCAACTATGAAAAACCCAGCGAATGATATCTCGACGTTTCGAGGAAAATTCACCCTCGTCGTCGGGGGATCGGGCGGAATCGGCCGAGCCATTTCGGCCGAGGTTTCGCGCCGTGGAGCAAAGCTTCTCGTGCATGGCAGGCATGCGTCGGAACACACCCGAGGGCTACCCCTAGGGGATCATGAGACATTCGATGCGACGTTCGAGAGCCCCTCTGGATTTATCCGTGCGCTCGATCTCCGACTCGGTCAACTTGGAATCGAACCAGACATTGTGGTCTGTGCCTTTGGACCCTTTTTAGAAAAATCCCTCGAATGCTGCACCACCGAAGAATGGGAGTGGCTCACACTCGCAAATCTAGCGCTGCCCGGTGCACTGGCGAGCCGCTTTTTGCCGGGCATGCTCACGCGCAAGTACGGCAGGTTTCTTTTTTTTGGCGGCACCAGGACCGACGGCATCCGGGCCTATAAGAAAGTTGTCGCATACGCTTCGGCCAAGACAGGCCTAGGAATCCTCGCAAAATCCATTGCCGCACAGGGGGCTCCTCACAATGTGGCCGCGGTCGTGGTCTGCCCAGGCCCCACCGAGACCGAATATCTCGACGATGAGACAAAAATCCGTCACGCATCGCTCACTGCAACAAGGTCGCTCGCACGAGCCGACCACATCGCTCACATAGGGCTCGACCTCATCGACGCAGACCCCTGCATCGCATCCGGCGCCATCGTGACCCTTGATGGCGGCTTCGTCCCCTAGCCGGATTTGACTTTTCCATCCCATGCCCATATTATTGGTATGATATGCCGTCGCGACTGCTTTCGCGCATCCAAAAGATTCCTCAACCCGGATCGGATGCCATCATTTCATCCCAGATCTCGAGTGACTTCCCTGACTGTGCAGTCGCCCGATTCGTCGGCGCGGTTACAGACGCTAATCTTGAGGCGGTAGCCCAATCCTTCGATGCCATTCTCTCAGAGAGCATTCATTATCTCGTGGTGGATTTTTCAACTATCGAAGATATCGGCCCTGCAGGCATCGGACTTATGCTGGTCCTCCGGCAGAGATTGCGGGACAGGCATGGCGACGTCATCCTCTGCGCCATGCGCCCACGGCTCGAGCGGTTGCAGAAAGTGCTCGGCCTCGATGGATACTTCACGACTGCACCCGATTCCGAGAGCGCACTGCAGAGTCTAAAAAATAGCATCGAAGGCGTCTATCCCCTCTCAGTCCGCTGCCCCGCATGCGACACACTCATCGACATCGAACGTCCAGGCCGGGGACGCTGTCAAACCTGCGAAGCGGTCATAACGGCTTTTCCTGATGGAGCAATCACGCTCGGCTGAGCGTACAATCGCCGGTCGATGGCCGGTGAATAAGGAGGTGGAGATGCCCACATTGTCAAAAATCGAGCAATATCTCATCGATCTCGGCATTTCGTATCAAGAGATATCGCACAACTCTTGGCTCATCGAAGACGAGAACAAAGGCTACCCCAAAATGCTGGTGAGCCTCTCCGACCCGATCGTCATCATTAGTGCCGATGTCATGCCGACCCCCAAGGAGAATGCCGAACAGCTCTTCCGAACGCTGCTGGAACTCAACGCCACAGACCTTTTGCACGGCGCATATGCCATTAGCGGCAACGATATCATCATCATCGACACGCTTGAATATTCTACGCTTGACAAAGACGAATTTCTGGCTTCTATTGAATCGATATCGTTCGTATTGCTGGAGCATTATAAAAAGCTCGCTGGCTATATTCACAAAGCGGAGGAGTAAATCATGGGTATGTTCGAGCGCCTTAAAACTGTGATTTCTTCAAATATCAATTCCCTTATATCAAAAGCGGAAGACCCTGAAAAGATGCTCAATCAGATGATCATCGATATGAACGAGCAGCTCATCGAATCCAAAAAAGCGGTGGCAATGGCAATCGCCGACGAAAAGAAACTCGAGCGCGAGATGATCGAGAACAAAGCCAAGGCCGACGAATGGGAAAAGAAGGCCATGCTTGCCGTGCGTGCCGGGCGCGATGATCTCGCCAAAGAGGCACTCCTGCGCAAGCAGGAATTCGAAGGATATACCACGCAGCTCTCCCAGCAGTGGGAGGCCCAGAAACAGTCGGTGGAAAAGCTCAAAGAAGCCCTGCGTCAACTGCAGACGAAAATCGAAGAGGCCAATCGGAAGAAGAACATCCTCATCGCGCGAGCGAAGCGGGCCGAGGCGCAACAGCGCATCAACCAGACCATGTCGACCCTCTCCGGCAACAAGAGCGCCTTCGAGACATTCGAGCGAATGGAGCGCAAGGTCGACGAAATCGAGGCGAGCGCCGAGGCGATAAAGGAACTCGACGAGGCATCGACCGGGGCCAGCCTCGACAAGCAGTTTGCACAGCTCGAGTCCTCTCCTCAGGCTGCAGACGCCTTGCTCGAAGAGCTAAAAAAGAAGATGCTCACCGAAGATGCGGGACGTGCCGGCGCCCAACAATAAAAGAATTCAGTTCCGGCTTTTTGAATCTTTCCTTAAAAGGGCCTATGTCTGAAAGCGTCGGGCCCTTTTTTGTTTTACTCGAACTAATCTTCCTCGCGCCGTATACGGGCTCCGACTGCTGAGAGCCTTTCGACAAGGCGCTCGTACCCGCGTTCGATTTGATAGACGTTGTGAAT
>DIXD01000105.1 GCA_002435985.1 Spirochaetaceae bacterium UBA6089 | reverse complement strand
ATCTATAAAGACGCAGAAAAGGGCGCTTTTTCAGTGTTGGGCCTAAGAAAAGGCACCGACCTCAGAGCTCGGGAAGTATCGTTTTGATCTTTGCCCAGGTCTCCGGATTCCGTTTTGCCGGGGCCGTCATGACCGCGTATCGCATCGCGCTTCGGCAGGAGCAGTCTGCACCGCCTCCAAGCGTCGGGACAATCTCTCTAATCAGCGCCTTGGCGTGAGCCGAATTGGCGTTGAGATTCCCTACGACCATGTCGACGGTCACGTCGGCGTGGTCAGTTTTCCAGCAATCGTAGTCGGTCGCCATGCAGACCATGGCGTAGCAGATTTCGGCCTCTCGCGCGAGTTTCGCTTCGGGAAGCACGCTCATGTTGATGATTCCCGCTCCCCATGAACGGTAGAGCCGGCTCTCCGCCCGCGTGGAAAAAGCCGGGCCTTCTATGCAGACGAGAATCTCGTCCGTGTGGAGCCGCAGCCCACGCGCGGCGATGAAGGGCTCTATGATCTTGCAGAGCCGACCGCAGAAGGGATCTGCAAAACTCATGTGGGCGACGACGCCCTCGCCGAAGAAGCTCGATGCAGGTCGATCTTTTGTTCTATCGATGATCTGTGAGGGAATGACGAAGTCGCGGGGGCGAATCTCATCCTTGAGGCTGCCGACGGCCGAGAAGGCGAGGATCTCCCTAACGCCGAGCATCTTGAGCGCTGCGATATTCGCCCTCGAATTCACCTCGGAGGGAAGGATGAAGTGGCCCCTCCCATGGCGAGGCAGAAATGCCGCTCTTATGCCTCCTATTTGGGCGATGGTGATCGTATCGGAGGGCGATCCCCAAGGCGTCTCCATACTGATCTCCTCGAGAATCTCGACACCTTCGATTTCGTACAGTCCCGATCCTCCTATAATGCCGACAGTTGCTTTGTCCATGGTTTTACCTCTGTGCAACACATTTTTCAAAAGCCTGCGAAAGAATAGTTGAGCAATTATACATCGGTTTTTATGGGTTTACAAATGATGCGGGGCGGCCCAGGGCTGCCGGACCCGCCGAATCGGAACGCGCTATACTATAGATGTCCTTGTCCGCCTGCAGCGCATCCTGTAATGCATAGATCAGAAGTTTGTCTACGCCCGCTTTTTCCTATTCGCGAAGCATGAATTTAGTAGTGCCGCAGCCGATATAGAAGATGGCCGCCTGGTCAATTTTCCGCTCAATTTCATCCTGAGTGATGCCGGTGTCCAGAATGCAAGGCGAGTCGCACCTGCAGCCGAGGGATTCGTATACTTTTTATACGGCAACAATATGTCCTTCTGGTTCTCCGCTTGCGGTCGGGATGAATAGGTGGTGCGGCTGTTCTTTTTTGCAGAACTCGACAATGTATCGGTCTATCGCCAGTGTCTCGCCATTAGCGATAGACCCGCCGCCTATCAGTACCAGCATATTGAAAATCTCCTCTCTAGAGAATGAATCGATAGCGCCTAATGCTCTGTTGTTCGTACGTTTCACCATCTTCTCCCTTGCAAGACGCTCGGATATCGCTTCAAAACTATGGTTTTAAAGAATCCGAAGTTGAAGCAGGAGCCGATATTTTCTGCGTCTATGGTAAGAGGGGCTCTGGTGCCAACGCCATGAAACGCAAGGGGGCTATTCGTGGTATGCCTGGTCTGTGCGTACTTCGCGTTTTTAAGGGGGCCGGAGTGTCGCACAGAGTCTTCTTTAGGAGCAGCCTATGTTGCAGACAAGAAAACGCATGGTTGGCCTTTGTCTATGCCGCGCATGTTTGATGGGGAGCTTTGTGTGCTGGGTGGTGTCGAGTTGTGCGCCGCCGGGCATCGAGAATGTGGCGCTTGGGGACATACGTCCTCCGATCGTAAAAAACGCTACGCTCGAGAATACTCGGGAATTCGTACTTGAATTCGATGAACCCGTCCGGGTCGGGGAGCGCAGTTTCTGTGTGGAGCCTAGGCATCTGGTCGTCTCTGTGGAGAGCTCTGAGACTACAGTGAATGTCCACTTTGAACCACCGCCTGCGCCTGGAGAGCCTATAACGCTTGCAGGCAATGTGCAGGATTTGAGCGGGAATACCACGCGTGTGCAGGTTCAGTTTAAGGGGTACAACGATCGTCCTGCTGCCCTGGCTCTCAGCGAGGTGCAGCCTGCGAAGAATGCGTCGAAAAGGACGCCGCACCGCGATTATGCCGAATTCTATGTGAAGAGGGCGGGGAATTTGGGAGGAATGTTTGTCCAATGGGCGAGTTCGACGAAGACGATGAGGTACGATTTCCCCGTATGCGAGGTCAAGGAGGGCGAGGTCATCGTGTTGCATCTTGCACCCGAGGGTATCTCCGAGGAAAAGAATGAATTGGACGATGATCTCGACCTGTCGGGAGGGATCGATGCGACGCCGTATGGGCGGGATTTCTGGTCAGATGCCGGAGGTATCCCGGATGCGAGTGGGGCTATATCAGTGTACATGCGGGAGGGGGAGGCACCCATCGATGGTATTTTCTATGCGGAGAGCTCGAAAACAGGCTCTTTAGGATCATCCAAGCTTCTCGTGCTTGTGCAGGAACTCGCCGATGCAGGGCTTTGGCTCTTGGATTCGGCCCCCGCGTGGGAGGACGCTCTTATGTGGAAACCTTCGACGACAAAACCGCTTCTCAGAACCAGTGTGGAGAAGAATGGGGCGGAAGCCTGGAGTGTGGGCGAGAGCGGCAGCCAGAATCCTGGCCTCATGGCTAGATGAGATCTTTGAACAGTTTTTCGATTTCGTGGCGAGGCATGGCGCCGACCTTCTGTCGGAACACCTGTCCTTTTGCGAATACGATGAGTGTCGGGATGGAGATGATCCCGTACTGTGAGGCGATGTCGCTCTGATCATCGACATTGAGCTTCCCCACTTTGATTTTGCCTTTATAGGTCTCTGCGATCTGAGCGAGGGCAGGGCCGATCATCTTGCAGGGCATACACCACTCGGCCCAAAAATCCACAAGCACGGGGATTTCCGATTCCAATACTTCTTGTTTAAAATTTTCGGCGGTCAGGGTAACTTCGGCGCTCATGTTGATTCGGACTCCTTTATACATCTCGGCCTTTAAATCTATCGATAATCCAAAGCGATACGTAGGTACAATATACTGTCCGCACTATAGAGCGTCAAATTGCGACAGCACAACCCCGATGCGCGACTAGCAAAAAATAGAATTCCATGCGATGATGCCCCAATCTTTTGAAAAGCATATGCTGCATAAATCTATTCATGCCTTAGGGCGTCCATCGACATTGTTGGGTCCATGGCCCTTTTATCGCGAGACACTCGCCCTTGCAATTCCCGTCATGTTGCAGAGTCTTATCACCGGCCTTGTCTCGCTCGTGGACAATTTCATGGTGGCAGGGCTCGGCGATATAAAGATGGCCGGTGTCAACGTCGCCAATCAGGTGAATTTTATCTTTATGGTGATCATCAATGTCGTGTCGATGGCAGGCGGGATTTTTTTGTCGCAGCACCGAGGCGCCCAGAATCGGGAGGGCATGGTCCAGGCATTCAGATTCAAGCTCCTTATGGGAACAGGCATCTCGATACTCTATTTTGTCGTGTGCCAAATTTTCCCCGAAACGCTGCTTTCGCTCATGGTGTCGAACAGTGCCGACAGTGCCGCAATCGTGGTCGAGGGAGCTCGGTACATGAGAGCCGTCTCGTTTTCTTTCATTCCCATTGCCCTCTCCGTGGCAGTCGGCAGTTCGTTCCGCGACATTGGAAAACCGAATATACCGCTCATAGTCTCCACGGCTGCTGCTGTAGTGAACACCATCGACAACTGGTTTCTGATTTACGGAAACCTTGGAGCGCCCAGGCTCGAGGTGGAGGGGGCAGCGATCGCGACGGTAATTGCACGTCTCCTCGAGATCGCTGCCTTTGTAGTCGTAGTATTGAAGAGAAAACCTGTGTTTGCCTTTCATATCAAGACCATTTTCGAGATCGACGGCAGGTTTCTCAGCGAAGTGATCTCGCGTTCGGCGATGATGTTTTTCTCAGAGACCGCATGGGTTTTGTCCGAGACTATCATCACTGCGCTGTACAATCGACGCGGCGGACCGGAGACCGTCGCCGGCATGGCGGCGGGCTGGTCTGTTGCCAATTTGCTCTTTTTGGTGTTTCCCGCAATCCATACCGCGACAAATGTCACTGTGGGATCGACACTTGGAGCAGGGAAGCTAGATGATGCCAGAAAGAAGGCCCGATGGATCATGACGGGCTCGGTTGTCTTCGGCTTTGGTGCAGGGATCGCCGCCATGCTTTCGACTGCCGCAGTGCCCCTTGTGTTCGGCAACCTTTCGGACTCTGCCCAGCGAGTGACGCGCAGCCTCATCGTCGTGATCGGTGTCTACCTTCCTCTCTGGTCTCTCCTCAACGCTCAGTTCGGAGTGTCGAGAGCCGGAGGTGATACATTGATGGGGCTTTTGGTCGATGTCGGTGTCACCTACGTGATGTTTATCCCAGCCGCCTTTGTGATTTTTCGCTACACTTCGTGGGGGCCTGTCGCGCTCTTCGGCATCGCGAAGCTTTCGGACATATTCAAGGCGCTCGTCGCAGGCTGGTGGCTTAAGAAAGAGCACTGGGTGCGCAACCTTACGGTGGCTGCATCAGTGTTCAAAGCTTTTCTGTAGGTGATAGACACACAGCCCGAATTGCACGGAGGAAGAGGAACCTGCCCTGCGCGGAGCTTGCTTCAGTGTGGATTGCTCCTTTGAAGGGATAAACCGGAGTACTTGGCGCTCACCCTTTGCGCAATAAAAGCCGGCGTCCTCGAATTGTCCGGCAATGTCCTCGAATTCGGCCGCAACATAGAAGGCAGGCGCTTTTGTCGCGCAGATCGCGAGCTCGAGAGTGCCCTTGCTGTCGGACATGATCTCCATTTCTAAACCGGGATCCTCGAGCGCGCAGCGCTTTGGTTCGGTGAGCAAGAGCGCCGTTTTCGTTCTGATGCCGAGGTCGGGTACTTCGAGGCTCGCTTCGAGAAAGACCTCGCTCGCTCGGCAATGGAGCGCATCGAGGGGCAGTGTCCAAACGGCCTGCACACAGTGTTCTGCAATGAGAAGACTTCGCTCCACCGCAGTGCGCGGCACCATGGAGCTCAGAATATTCCCTTCAGTATCCTCGCCGCCAACATTTTCTGGGATGACGTGCGGTTCACCATGAAAATCAAGGAGGCGGAGCACCACGTTTGCGCGGTGCATTCCGGGGCTTTCGCTGATAAGGTGTGCCTGAATCATGCCATCCTTCACAAAGAGCGCCAACAGTACCGGCGCATAGACACGCCTCATCTCGTATTGTAAGAGCTTCCACGAGCCGTCATAGTTGAGGCTCGACCAGCTTATGGCAGGCCACACATCGTTGAGCTGCCAGAAGAGCGTGCCCATGCAACGCGGCATCGTGCTCCTCCAGAATTCGACGGCCGTGCGGATCGCCATAGCCTGCTGTACCTGAGAGAGATAGATGAGCTGGCGGAAGTCTTTGGGCATCCGAAAATACTGCAGCATGGTTTCGATGATGATACGGTTGCCATGGGGGTCCTTTTGGTGAGCTTCGATGATGGGTGCGCTGATGTTGTATTCGCCTTCGGGGGCGAAGCTGGCGATGGTCCTCATCGAGGGCAGGGACTGAAAGCCAAACTCGGAGCAGAAACGCGGACGTACCGTGAGGTACTCGGAAAAGGGTTTGCCCTCGTGCCACACCGACCAGAAGTGCATGTCGCCCCGTTCGTCCGAGTGCCAGTTGTCCGAAAAGTCGTTCGGGCCTGCCGAAGGGCTCGATGGCCAGAAGCAGCGGTCAGGGTCGAGGCTCCGGATGACCCGCCCCAACACTCCCTCTGTGAGTCTGTCGTAATCGATGATGTAGCGCGCGGGATTGTGTTTCGATACTTCGTACCAGCCGATTGCGCCGAGCGCCTCGTTGTTGCCACACCACAGGGCGATGCAGGGGTGGTCGGACAGCCTTTTGACCTGCCATAGGATTTCGGCCTCCACGTTGGCCAGAAATTCGGGGCTCGATGGGTATAGGGCGCAGGAAAACATGCAGTCCTGCCACACCATAATGCCACGCTCATCGCAGAGTTCATAGAAGTCTTCGCTTTCGTAGCGACCGCCACCCCAGACCCGAAGGCAGTTCATGTTTCCTGCAATCACAGAGTCCAGGAGTCCGGCGATGCGCGTTCTGGTCCAGCGCGAGGGCAGAGCGTCGACGGGTATCCAATTTGCACCCTTGGTGAAGACTTCTTTACCGTTTACCACAAACATGAAGCTGCGGCCTATTTTGTCTTCTTCCGTGACGACTTTGAGTTCGCGAAAGCCTATTCTTTTGTGGACGATGTGAGGGCTTCGCGGCGGGGCGGGCGCGTAGGCTGTTTGTGACGCGTGCTCCGCGTAGGATGCGGAGCCTGCCTGCTGACGTGACGAATCATCAGTTGAGACGGTGCCTCCATGGGGCAAGGTGCGCTCTGCCGTCACATACAAATCGTAGAGCGCCGGGCTTCCACGGCCGTGCGGCCACCACAGTTTCGGCGCTCTGACGTCCATGCCGATCCGGACAATGTTGGAACCTGAACGACAGGACCATTCCGTCTCAGTGCGCACGCCGTCGAGATAGCAAGAAAGCTGTAGATCCATGGGCTCCGGTACATCGACCTCCGCGGAGATCTCCACCGAGAAGTCGGGGCCACGGACCGTGGCACCGTCGAAGTTTCCGAGCGGCTTTATGTAGGTCTGCACAGCACGGATAAAAGGACCATCAGTGGCGATGAGCGCAATGCCATCATAGATGCCGCCGGTCATAAGGCAGGGGCCCCAGTCCCAGCCCGACATATACTGGGCCTTGCGAATCAGGTTGCGGTGCGGCGATGAGACGGGGTAGATAGAGGCGGGGATGGGGTAGGGCAGCTTCTGTGCTGCGCGGATCGCAGCCTCTTCCGGGGAGTGGATGAAGATGGTGATGGTGTTTTCGCCGGAATGTAAGAAAGCCCCGGCGTCGGCCTCAAAGCGCCTGAACATGTTTTCGCTTGTGCCTATGAGGACTCCGTTGAGGTATACGTCGGCCACTGTGTCGATGACCTCGGCGAGAAGTTTTATGGTCTCTAATCTGAGAAAGTGGTCCGGCACCCAAAATCTGCGCTCGAGTTTCCAGTCTTCTCTGCCGGGCCACTGAACCTTGAGCTCGTTTTCTCCGAAGTAGGGATCGGGGAGCTCTCCAGTGTGGATAAGCGCCGAATAGATGTCACCCGGGACCTGCATTCGGCGTACCGAGCTGTCGGCCAATCGGACAAGATCCCATTCGCCGGCAAGATTGATGATCTCCACGATCTACCTCCCTGAACACATTATGAAAAATTTTGCTTGACAACTCAATATAGCGATGCTATACCATAATTGGTTGAATAAATCAACCAACATGGAGGCAATTGTGACAATGCCATCCCGCGGAGATCAGTGGACGCGCACGGCGACGCGTATTTTTCGCACTATTTGGCAGAAGCCGAACATCAGCCGCGTCGATCTCGCCGATAGGCTTGGACTCGACAAGTCGACAATCACGAAGCAGGTAGCGTCCCTCATCGACAACGGCCTCATTGTGGAGAAGGAGGAGGGAATGGCATCTTCCCGCGGCGGGCGCAGGCCGATCTATTTGGCCGTCAATAAAGAGTATGGGCGATTCATCGGCATCGAGATTCAGCTTGGGTTCTATGAAGCGGTGAGTGTTGACCTCGCGGGCAACATTCTTGCCACGATTCGCGGCGATACGCACGTCACGCGCGACAATTTTGCCGAGACGGTCGTCGGCGTCGTCGCTACGTTGCAGAAACAATGCTCTGAAGACTCTCTCTTATTGGGGGTTGGAGTAGGCACTGCAGGTCTTGTCGACTCCAAAAAGGGACGCATCAAGTATTCCGTGCCGCTCGGCATCGAAAAACCGCTCGATTTTGTCAAAGCCATGTCGGGCCGCCTGCAAGTTCCTTCCTTTATAGAGAATGATGCGAACTGCTGCGCTTGGGGTGAACTCGCGTTCAATAGAGAAAAAGACCTCAAGGACTTTCTCTTCGCCCTCGTCGAGTGCAGGGGGGACAAGACTTCCCTGCTCAAATATGGAGGAATTGGCGTGGGTTTCGGGGTCGTCCTCGGGGGCAAGGTCCATACGGGGGCACACGGCTATACGGGAGAATTTAGGAGCGCTTTCTGCGACGGTCCTGGTGACTTACAATTCTCGCTGAGTCGTGACGAGCTCGTGCAACTTCGGTTCGACAGGAATCTTCTCAACAGAACGGTCGACGAGCTTGCGCGCAATATGGCCATGCTCATCAACACGATGGATTTCCAGCACGTGTACATCGGTGGCGACATCGAGAGTCTCGATGCCGATCTTCCTGCCATTCTGAGGCATAGGTTGGAGGAAAACTGGATGTATCCCTCGCCCAAAGATGTAGAGATCAGGTATTCGAGCCTTGGGGACAAGGCAGTGGCGTTCGGCGCGGCGGGGATGGTCTTTGAGCGTCTTATGGCTGAGCGGAGCCTGCCGGGGCTCGCGGTGGAGGTCTCTCAGAATGCCTCGAGACGTGTTTCTTAAACAGGCAACAAGGCAGTAATGCCTTGCAAATACAGTTCTTAAAGAAGGGCCGACTGCCCTTTCAAGGAGGTTCTCCATGAAAAAAGGATTTCTCGTAGTCCTTGCGCTGGCCATTGTGTTCAGCACTGTGGTGGCGCAGGAGAAGGTCACGCTGAATGTGCTCAACTATCAGCAGGCCGACCAGGCGGGATATCAGGAAGATGTGGCGATCTGGCAGAGGTTTCAACAGCAAAACCCCGATATCACCCTCAACATTGAGGTTCTTTTCAGCGAGCCGTACCATCAGAAGCTTCAGGTCTATGCCGCGGCGGGGACCTTGCCGGATGTATTCTATGTCTGGCCTACAGCCCGCAGTGCGGTCATTCACGAGAAGAAGCTCGCCAAGGACCTCGCGCAGCTGCTCGGGGCCGACTTCTTGAAGGATTTTTCCGGCGCTGCGATCAATCCGAACAACCAGCTCGGAAAATACATGGCGATGCTCCCACAGTCCTTTACCTACACCTCGGTGATGTACGTGAACAAAAAACTTCTCGCGGACAACGGCTTCGACCTGCCGAAGACCTACGAAGACCTCAAGAAGATGGTGCCGAAGCTCAAGGCCAAGGGCATCAACGTCGTCATGCTGCCGAACAAGGATGGCTGGCCAATGCAGTCCTGTCTCTTTTCTACAGTGCTTGGGCGCATGGCGGGGGATTCGTTTGTGGACGCAATCCTAGCGGGCAAGGCCAAGTTTACCGACAAGCCTTTCGTCGACTCTCTCAAAGTGATCGACAACCTCTACAAGGATGGCATCATCGCGCGCGAGGATAACCAGGTCGGCTACGGCGAGGCTCCCGGACTCTTCGTGTCCGGCAAGGCTGCGATCTACATCGACGGCGACTGGCGCGTGGGCGCATACATCACCGACAAAGCCTCAGGCAAAGCCCTTATTCCTCCCGCCGCTCAGCAGAGCGATTTTGAACTTCTCCCCTTCCCCGCCATTCCGGGCGAGGTGAACCCCGGAGTCCTTTCCGCGATCGCTGGTACAGGCTGGGCCATCTCCGGCTCAATACCTGCGGGCTCTGCAAAGGAGAAGGCTGCAGTCAGGCTCATCAAATATCTCTATTCGGAGGAAGTGCAGGCGATCCGCTACAGCACTGGCGCCTATGTACCGACCCGCAAGAACGTCAAGGCAAACGTGGAGCCTCTTGTCGCGAAGGTGCCGGTTTTCTATGCCGACAACCCCAAGACCTGCTATGTCTTTGACGGCATGTTTGACCCTGCGGTGTACAATGTGCTGAACGACGGTCTCATCGCCATTGGTCTCGGCACGTCTACACCAGAAAAAGTGGCGGCCGATGTCCAGAAGGCATACGAGACCTGGAAAGCTTCTCAGAAAAAATAATGAAAATGTAGCAGTCGGGATGTGCGGGTGCCTTGTGGACGTTTACTCTCCGTAGGCTTCCCGCGCGTCCCGGCGTTTTCGAAAAAAGAGAGAAAATAGCTATTTTCCGGAAGGCTTTTTTCACACGGAGATGATATGGCACATACAAATAAGACATATCTTGAAGAGAGGCGAGCATACTGGGCAATGGTGATGCCCTCATTCGCGCTGTATCTCCTTGTGATGGCCTTTCCGATCATCCTCTCCGTGATTCTCTCGGTGTCGAACTATTCCGGCGGCAAAATGTTCGGCGGCGAACCTTGGGGATTTGTCGGATTCGATGCGTATGTGCGCGTCTTCACCGATCCATGGTTCTGGAATGCGCTCAAGAACAATCTCTACATCGTGCTTGTTTCGGTTTTTGGCCAGCTGCCGCTGGGATTTATCTTCGCATATTTCATCTACGCCAAGATCGTAAAGGCTCCCGGTTTTTGGCAAGGCGTGCTCTATGTGCCGAACATCATCTCTGTCATTGTGGTGGGGCTTCTGTGGCAGACGATATTCTCGCCGCACGGTCCTATAGGAGAAATCGTAAACTACTTTCGAGTCGCCAATTTTCAGGCCCAGCTCGAAAGTATTTTCAACACAGCGGGGGGCTTTTCGCTCTCCGACGAGGTTCTGCATAATATTCTAAATTTGGCGGGGCCGGCCGGCCAGTCGATGTTCTCGGATCCCGTGCCCGAACTGAGGGATCTCCTATCCTCGTACCAGGGTCAGCCCATGAGCGACATCTACACGGCGCTTTCGAATCTCTTTGTGCAGAAGTGGAGCCCGGCCTTCCTCACCAAACCCGATGTCGCGATGCTGCCCGTGCTCTTTGTGATCCTATGGATGTACACCGGCATGTACCTCATTCTTTTCCTGGCGAACATGCAGAAGATCGATGCTCAGATCGTCGAATCCGCGCGCATCGATGGGGCGAACGAGGGCCAGGTCATGCGCTTTATCATTCTGCCCGCGCTTTCGGGGACGATCGTCAACTCGGCGATCCTCGCGATTTCAGGCTCTCTGTCGAGCTTCGCCCTCATCTTTGCAATGACGGGCGGTGGGCCATCGCGGGTCACTGAAATTCTTTCCATATATATGTACAACAATGCATTTTTGGGCAGGCCCAATTTCCCGCTCGCCAATGCGATTTCGCTCATCATGGTGCTCATCAGCGTTGCGTTGATTGTGCTGACGAAGGCTGTCGAGAAGCGCTACGGCGGGAAGGAGGAGTAAACGCATGTCCGAAACGATCCGCGAATCCAGGCTGAAAAAGATGTTCTCCACCATTGGCCGAGTGGCCGTCTATTGTGTAATGGGGCTCTTCGCGTTCATGACCTTGTATCCTATCTTCTGGCTCATCATGAACTCGTTCAAGACGACACGAGAATATCAGGTGAGCCAGCTCGCGCTGCCGCATAGCCCGACGCTGCGAAACTATGTCGAAGCATGGGAGATGGGCGAGTTTGGTCTTCTCTTTCCGAATTCGATCATCTATACGCTCGGCGCGACAGTGGGCATCATCTTCTTGTCGCTTATGGCGGGCTTTGCCTTTGCCAAGCTGAAATCGAGGGCGACGAAGCCTATCTACAACAGCTTTATCATCGGCATTCTTCTTACGACGCAGACCTTGATGATTCCGCTTTTTCTCGAAGTGAACCTGCTCGGAATTTATAACACGCGGCTTGCAGTGTTGCTTGTGTACATAGGAGCGGGGCTCCCTATTGGCATTTATCTCTCGACGGAGTATATCAAGGCCATTCCGAATGCGGTGGTCGAATCGGCGCGCATCGATGGGGCGGGTTTTTTCAAGATATTTCTCAAGATCATCATTCCGATGAGTGTACCCGTGGCCACGACGCTCGCGATGTTGAACATTACAGCCACATGGAACGAATTTGCGCTCATCAATATTCTTGTGTCCAAGACCGAACTCAAATCGCTACCATTGGGCATCTATAAGTTTTCGGGTTCGCTCTCTACCGATTACGGCAAGCAGTTTGCGGCGCTGACCATCGGAATGGTACCCATGCTTGTGTTCTACGTGATTTTCCGCAAACAGATAACGAAGGGCGTTGCAGCGGGTGCGATCAAGGGATAATACGATACCATAGTGAAGAAATAAGGAGAAAACATGAAGCGGCAGGACGGGTTTCCCGGGGATTTTGTCTGGGGCTGTTCGACATCGAGCTATCAAATTGAGGGGGCGGCAGCGGAGGACGGGAAAAAACCTTCGATATGGGATACCTTTGCACATACACCGGGCAAGATTGCTGGGGGGCATACAGGGGACATCGCCTGTGAATCCTACTATAGGTGGAATGACGACATTGTGCTACTCAGGGAGTTGAATGTAGGGGCATATCGCTTTTCCGTGTCTTGGCCGCGCATCCAGCCAGAGGGGAGGGGGACTCCGAACCAGGCGGGACTCGACTACTATGCAAGGCTCGTCGACGCACTTCTCGAAGCGGAAATAACGCCGTGGCTCGAGCTTTTTCATTGGGACCTCCCACAGGCCCTCGAGGATGCCGGTGGGTGGCGCGCTCGCGATACGGCCTTACGTTTTGAAGAATATGCCGCAATCATGTACAGATACATCGGAGATCGCGTGCGCCACTGGACGAGCATGAATGAGCCATGGTGTGCGGCTTTTTTGGGACATCTTACGGGCGAGCATGCGCCGGGCATGCGGGATCGCGTGGCAGCGACGCGCGCAGTGCATCACCTTCTTCTGGCGCATGGGCTTGCGGTGCGGGTCTACCGACAGAGCGGACTTGCGGGCGAATATGGTCTTGTGATCAATCCGTCGAAGCCAAGGCCTGCCACGCTTCGCTCCGAAGATCTTGCCGCCTCGGAACGGGCATCGATCGAGCGCACCTCCCTGTGGCTCGACCCGGTCTATGGGCGAGGCTACCCACAGGGGTTTGTGGAGAGATTTGGAACTGCACTTCCGATTGAAGAGGGCGATATGGAGGTCATCGCAGCGCCGATCGACTTCATTGGGGTGAACTACTACAACGAGGAGGCTGTGCGAGCCGTCCCGCAGAGCGCCGAGAATCCGTATGGCTTCGAGTTTGTGCCCACATACCAGAGAAGGACCGAAATGGGCTGGGAGATCGAGCCGCAGGGGCTGCGCCGCATCCTCGAATATATCGCTGTGACATGGCCATGGAGAGCCATGTACGTAACCGAGAACGGGGCGGCTTTTCCCGATGTTCCCGATGCTGACGGGATAATCCGCGACTACGACAGAATCGAGTATTTAGAGGGTCACATCGCTGCTTGCAGGGAGGCGCTTGCGCGCGGCGTGCCGCTCAAAGGATACTTTGTGTGGAGCCTTCTGGATAATTTCGAGTGGTCCTTCGGCTACACGAAGAAGTTCGGCCTTGCAAGCGTCGACCCATCCGACCGGAAACGGCGACCTAAGCTCAGCTTCTACTATTACCGCGACAGGGTTGCGGGCTTTTGCCCATAAGGAGAAAAGGTATGGCAGGAAACGGCGATCTCATCCCGCTTCCAGTCTCTTACGAGGAGCGTGAAGGCTTTTTTTGTTTTGTAGGGAGCTCGTCGATTGTCGCGCCGCCTGAGCTTTTCCGCGAAGCCGAGGTCGTGGCAGGCTGGCTTTCTTCTGTGGAAGGGATAGGCAGGGTCTCGGCCATGCGGGAGCCGGCGCCGGGGGGCGCCGGCTCCCGGAACACCAGCACGGATCACGACGCTGCCATTCGTCTCAGTATCCTGCCGGACACGGAACGTGGTCTGGCTGTGCCCGAGGCCTACGAGCTCGAGATTGCACCGGCCGGCATCGAGATCAGAGGAGCCGACGCTGCGGGGGTTGTGCGTGGCGCGGCGAGTCTGTGGCAGCTTGTGCTGGCGCAGGGGGCGAGAGTGGGGGCGGCGCTGGTGAGGGACGAGCCGCGGTTTCGATGGCGTGGCCTCATGCTCGACTGCGTTCGGAATTTTTTCGAGCCGATATTCATCGAAAAGTTGCTCGATCTGGCAGCGCTACACAAACTCAATGTTTTTCACTGGCACCTCACCGACGACCAGGCATGGCGGCTTGAAATTCCTTCCAAACCCGAGCTCACGGAGCGGGGCGCCTTTAGGAAGGATCTGCGCTATAGAATAGAGCACAGGAAGGGGGGCTACTACAGCCGTGAGGATGTCGCCCGCATCGTGGAATACGCCCGTGTGCGCCACATCCTTGTGGTGCCGGAGATAGAGTTGCCCGGCCACAGCACGGCACTCCTCGCTTCACATCCGGAATTCTCTTGCCTCGGCGCGCAAGATTCGTCAGTCTGCTTCGAGCCGGAAGATCGCTATGGTATTTTCGACGACATCGTCTGTGGGGGAAATGAACGCGCTCTTTCCTTTTTGAGTGAGGTGTTCGGTGAGGTCTGTGCGATGTTTCCTGGAGACTTTGTGCATATGGGTGGCGACGAGGTCCCCAAGGTACGGTGGTTGGCATGCCCGGCATGCCAAAAGAAGATGGCGATGCTTGGCGTGCGCAGGGCCGATGGCACATACGAGCCGGAACGCCTTCAGGCATGGTTCATGGAAAGACTGGCAAAGATGCTGGCTCGACGCGGCAAGAGGATGATCGGTTGGGACGAGGTGGTCGAGGGCGGCATAAGCAATGATACGCTCGTGATGTGCTGGCGGAATTCTAGCCAGGGTAGGCATGCCGCAAAGCTCGGCTACGATGTCGTGATGTGCCCTCAAGAAGCATGCTATCTCGATCACAAGCACCTCAATGTGCCGGAAGAACCTGGGCAACTCGGCACCTGTACCGTCGAAGACTCGTATAACTTTGAGCCTGTCCCGGAAGGCCTCTCTGATGAGGAGAAGGAGCATATTATCGGTGGACAGGCTAATCTGTGGAGCGAACTATTATATTTCGGTAGACAAGTCGAGTATATGCTCTTTCCCAGGCTGTGTGCTCTTTCGGAAGTGTTCTGGAGCCCCCGTCAAAAGCGCAGCTTCGAAGATTTTAGTGTGCGGCTCACTGCGCACGGGCATAGGCTCGATGCGCTGGATGTGCTGTACTATAAGGGGAGATTATCGTAGACTCCGTCATACGCCACCACTCTCTCTATCCACATACATTTTGCCGATTCCCACCCTGAATTCGCAGAAAAAGGCTTGTCTAAAATATAAGTTTTCTTTACTATTTAGTCATCTTATCTTTTTGGAAGGCGCAAGAATGACGGAGCACCCAGAATGCATGGAGTTCGAGAACGCGCTCAAGGAATGGATAGGGCAGATCATGCGGCTCTCGATGAAAGGTTTTATCGAGTATGCAGCGGAGACGAAACTCTCCATGCCGCAGATCGCCTTGCTCATTCGCTTGAACGGCAAAAAGCGCTGCGCGGTCACCGAGCTGGGCGAAGAATTCGGTATAAGCGGTGCGGCCGCAAGCCAGATGGTGGAAAAACTCGTCAAGATGGGCTTGTTGGAGCGTGTGGAAGACCCGAACGACCGGCGTGTACGGCTGCTTCTTCTCACCTCAAAGGGCAGACTCATCGTGGAGCGTAACTTCGAGGCGCGCCAAGGGTGGATAAAAACCTTCTGCAGCACCATAAGTCCCGAACTTGCCCATAGTGCGACCCACATCTTCAGGGAACTCATAGCGGCCGCCCAACTTTTAGAGGGAGCCGAGTGCCTTGAAACTCAACATCATCCATGGCAAGACAGAGGGCAGGTGTCCAAGATGCATCCGAGGAGAATCTAATGCGAACCGTGTTCCGTTTTCTGAAGCCGTACTGGCTCAGTGTCGTGTTGGTCATTGCGCTTTTATTCGTTCAGGCGAATGCAGACCTGGCTTTGCCTGATTATCTATCCAGAATCGTAAACATCGGTATTCAGCAGAATGGAATCGAAGCAGATCTGCCCCCCGTGCTGCGAGCGAGCACCTTCGAGGCTATGGAAAAGCTCATGCAGTCGGAGGGCGCAGGCGACGAGTTTGTCGCGCTGCAGCGAGTCTATACTTTGGTGACGCCTGGTTCCGCCGAGGCGAAGGCGCTCGCGAAAGCATGGCCGCTGGCCCAGACAGAGCCCGTCATGTCGCTGAATACCGACGACAAGGCGGCAATGGATGCCGCGAGACTGGTTTTTCTCGAGGAATATCCGAAATTGGTAATTGTAGCGCAGTTTTCCGTTTCCGCCAGCCAAAGCCTAGCCGGCGCTCCGGGAGCGACGGACCAGGCCAGCGCAATGCCAGCCGCACCTTCAGTCCAGCCAGACAGTACCCAGTCAAGCGCGATGTCGGACTTCTCGGCGCTTGCCTCCATGAGCCCTCAGGCGATACTCGCCCAGATCGATGCACTTGATCCAATTGCCAAATCGCAGCTCGTCGTCAGAGGGCTTCAGGCCGAGTTCGCGGCGCTCGGCGCAGATATCGGCGCACTGCAGATGTCCTATATAGTGCGGATCGGCTCGCTTATGCTTCTTGTCACGCTGGTCTCGGTGGCTTCCGCAATTCTCGTCGGCTATCTCGGATCGAGGTTGGCGGCAGGTACTGCCCGGGATATGAGGAGCGCCGTTTTCACAAAGGTAGAGGATTTTTCACTCGCGGAGTTCGACTCCTTTTCGACTGCCTCGTTGATTACGCGTTCGACCAACGATGTGACGCAGATCCAGATGATGATCATGATGGGCACGAGAATGCTTTTTTATGCCCCGATCATCGGTGTCGGTGGGGTAATCCGAGCTCTCGGCAAGGCGTCCGGCATGTGGTGGATTATCGCGCTGGCCGTGGGCGTGCTCCTGGTTATCATCGGGCTTGTGTTTGCGATCGTGGTGCCGAAGTTCCGCATCGTGCAGAAGCTGGTGGATAGACTCAATCTCGTCGTACGCGAAAACCTCTCCGGCATGATGGTCATCCGTGCATTCAACCAACAGGACGCCGAGGCGACACGCTTCGACAAGACCAACCGCGACTTGACCGGCACGCTTCTCTACGTGACGCGTGTTATGGTCGTGCTGATGCCCCTTATGACCATCATCATGAATGTGGTCTCGGTCTCGATCATCTGGGTGGGCTCGCACGAGGTGGCAGCCGGAAGCATCCGTGTGGGCGACATGATGGCCTTCATGCAGTATTCCATGCAGATTTTTTTCGCCTTCATCATGATGTCCTTTATGTTCATCATGGTGCCGAGGGCGAGTGTCTCGATCGACCGCATCACGCAGGTCATCGATACAAAGGTGAGCATCCGAGACCCGGAGAACCCTTCACAGCTTCCAAAACCCGTGCGTGGACAAATCGAGTTCCGCCACGTGCGGTTTCGCTACCCGGGTGCGCAGGAGGACGTGCTCCACGATATCAGTTTTGTCGCAAGACCAGGCACCACGACGGCGATCATCGGCACGACAGGCTCCGGTAAGTCGACCATGGTCAGCCTCATCCCACGCTTCTACGACGTGACGGAGGGGCAGGTGCTCCTCGATGGGGTCGACGTAAAAACGCTTTCTCTTGCCGAACTCCGGTCCTACATCGGCTTCGTGCCGCAGAAGAGCATGCTCTTTACCGGCAGCATCGCCGAAAATATCCGGTACGGCAAAAAGGGAGCCTCTGACGACGAGATTGTGGAGGCACTCTCGATATCGCAGATCATGAGTCTGGTGGAGGAGAGCCCGGAGGGACTCGAACGCCAGATTTCCCAAGGGGGTATGAATGTGTCGGGTGGGCAGCGCCAACGACTCTCGATAGCGCGGGCGCTGGTACGCCGTGCGCCGGTGTATATCTTCGATGACAGTTTTTCCGCCCTCGACTACAAGACCGACAGGGAGATCCGATCCGCGCTCAAGACTTACGCCAAGGACAGCACTGTCTTTCTCGTGACACAGAGGGTAGCTCCGATCCGCCATGCCGAACAGATCATCGTGCTGGACGATGGCAGTGTGGTGGGCATCGGGACCCACGAGCAGCTGATGAGCACGTGTGAGGTATACCGCGACATCGCGCTTTCGCAGCTTAAAGAGGAGGAACTCGCATGAACACAAACAAGAAACCCCTCACCGAGAGGCAGCCACAAAATCCCGACTCAGGCAGACCCGCCGGGCCGAGCGCAGCGAACGAACGACCTCAGGCTACACAGGCGCAGAGCCAGAGAAGACCTGGCGCGATGATCGGGCACGGCAGAGCGCAGGCTCTCATGCCCGGCGAAAAGTCGAGGGACTTCAAAGGCACGATGAAGCAGCTCTTCGCATATCTCGGACCCTATCGTTGGGGTCTTTTGGCGGTCATGGTGCTCGCGACGGTAGCCACGATCCTCGCAATTGTGGGGCCGAAGATCCTCGGCACCGCCACCACGACGCTCTTTGAAGGTGTCGTTCAGAAAATGACCCGCTCGGGCGACATCGATTTTACGAAGATAGGAAGCATTCTCCTCACGGTGCTCGCACTCTATGTGTCATCAGCCATTCTCCAGTATATCCAAGGCTGGATCGTCTCGGGCATTGCGATCAAGATCACCTATACACTGCGCAAAGACATCATCTCCAAGATAAACCGGATGCCCTTCAGAGCCTTCGATACCACGAACCACGGCGAAATCCTCTCGCGTATGACGAACGATGTCGACACGGTGAACCAGACTTTGAGCCAGAGCCTATCCCACATGATCACCTCGGTGATGACGCTGATCGGCGCCTTCATCATGATGCTCACCATAAGCTGGCAGATGACCATAGTCGCCATTTTGATGATCCCTCTTTCGATTGGGCTCGTGAGGTTCATCGTGAAGCGTTCGCAGAAGTATTTCAAAACTCAGCAGGAGTATCTCGGTCACCTGAACGGGCACATCGAAGAGGTCTTCAGCGCCCACACCGTGGTCAAGGCCTTCGGCGGCGAGAAAAAGGCCGTCGCGACATTCGATGAACTCAACTCGACGCTCTATCAGTCTGCGTGGAAGAGCCAGTTTTTGTCGAGCATCATGATGCCGCTCATGAACTTTGTCGGTAATCTGGGATATGTCGCGGTGGCGGTGAGCGGCGGATGGCTCGCGGCGAAGCAAATGGTCACCGTCGGCGACATTCAGGCTTTCCTGCAGTATGTCCGATCTTTCACCCAGCCAATCACGCAGGTGGCGAACATTTCGAACGTGCTGCAGCAGACGGCGGCGGCGGCCGAGCGCATCTTCGATTTTCTGGCGTCCGAGGAGGAGCCACAGGATGAGCAGATGAGTGTCGGTGTCAAGACTCTAGAGGGCAGGCGCATTGAGGGCAAGGTCGAATTCCGCCATGTGCATTTCAGCTATGTTCCTGGGCAGCCCATCATCAAGGATTTTAGCGCAACTATCCTCCCCGGCCAGAAAGTCGCTATTGTCGGCCCCACTGGCGCGGGCAAAACCACGCTCGTGAAGCTCCTCATGCGCTTCTACGAGCCGGAGAGTGGCGAAATACTCATCGACGACATGCCTATTCGAGAACTCCCGCGCTCGGTGGTGCGTTCATGGTTCGGCATGGTACTGCAGGATACCTGGCTCTTTTCCGGGACCGTGAGGGACAACATTGCCTACGGCAAGCGGGACGCGCACGAGGATGAGCTTGTGGAGGCGGCGAAGGCTGCCCATGTCGACCACTTTGTGCGCGCTTTTCCCGAGGGGTACGATCTTGTGCTCAACGAGGAGACGACGAACATATCGCAAGGGCAGAAACAGTTACTTACCATAGCTCGTGCGATGCTCGCAAAGCCGCCGATGCTCATCCTCGATGAGGCGACGAGCAACGTCGACACGCACACCGAGCTCCTCATACAGAAGGCGATGCTTGCCCTCATGCAGGGGCGGACGAGCTTTGTGATCGCGCACAGGCTCTCGACGATTCGCGACGCCGATCTCATCCTCGTGATGAACCATGGCGACATCGTAGAACAAGGCACGCATGAGGAGCTCCTTGCGAAGTGCGGCTTCTATGCGGAGCTCTACAATAGCCAGTTCGACGAGAGCAGGGAAGAGCAGCAGGTACTCTGTTCGTGAGAGGCCTCTTAAAACACAAAGCGCGGCACCACTAGGGCACCGCGCTTTGTGTATTGAGATCCGGGCTCCGGAACAGATCGGTCAGCCCGGACTGTACATCAGTAATCCATGCCGCCCATGCCGGGGCCGCCGGCAGGTGGTGCGGGCGGATTCTTCTCGGGCAGATCGGTGATGGCACACTCGGTGGTAAGGAGAAGCGATGCGACCGAGGCTGCGTTCTGGAGCGCGCTGCGCGTCACCTTGGCCGGATCAATAATGCCGGCCTTGAGCATGTCGGTCCACTCCATCTTCGCCGCGTCGAAACCAACGCCTTTCTTCTCGTGCTTGGCCTTGTCCGCAATGATCGATCCATCGATGCCAGCGTTCTCTGCGATCTGGCGGATAGGCTCCTCGAGGGCGCGCTTGACGATCTTGAAGCCGACACGCTCGTCGTCGGTCATCTTGGAGATATCCGCTTTCTCGAGGGCAATGGCCGCCTGGATGAGCGCGATGCCGCCACCCGGAACGATGCCTTCATCGATGGCTGCGCGGGTTGCGGAGAGCGCATCCTCCACTCTGTGTTTCTTCTCTTTCATTTCGACTTCGGTGGCTGCGCCGACGTTGATCACTGCAACGCCACCTGCGAGCTTGGCTAAGCGCTCCTGGAGCTTCTCTCGATCGTAGTCGCTGGTGGTCTCTTCGATCTGCTTCTTGATCTGCGCGATGCGGTCTTGGATGTCCTTCTGCTTGCCGCCGCCGTTGATGATGGTCGTGTTGTCCTTATCGACCTTGACGGTCTTGGCGGTGCCGAGCTGGTTGAGGGAAGTGTTCTCGAGCTTGAGGCCGAGCTCTTCAGAGATGACCTCGCCACCCGTGAGAATTGCAATATCCTCGAGCATGGCCTTGCGGCGATCGCCGAACCCAGGAGCCTTGACGGCACACACGGTGATGGTGCCCTTGAGGTGGTTGACGATGAGCGTAGGAAGTGCTTCGCCTTCGACATCCTCGGCGATGATAAGGAGGGGCTTGCCTGCCTGGGCGACTTTCTCGAGCACGGGCAGAAGATCCTTCATGCTGGAAATCTTCTTATCGTGGATGAGGATAAGAGGATTCTCGAAGACCACGGTCATGGATTCGCGGTTTGTGACGAAATACGGCGAGACGTAGCCTCGGTCGAACTGCATGCCTTCGACGAAGTCGATGGTCGTCTCCATGGTTTTGGATTCCTCAACCGTGATGACGCCGTCCTTTCCTACCTTCTCCATCGCGTCGGCAATCTGCTTACCGATCTCGATGTCGTTGTTCGCCGAAACGGACGCAACGTCGGCGATCTCTTCCTTCTCTTTGATTTCCTTAGAGTTCTTCTGGATTTCTTCTACGGAAAGAGTCACTGCTTGGTCGATACCGCGCTTTAACGCCATGGGGTCGATGCCGGCTGCTACGGATTTCAGACCTTCTTTGACGATGGAGTAGGCGAGTACCGTCGCGGTGGTCGTACCATCGCCCGCGATATCGTTCGTCTTGGTTGCGACTTCCTTGAGAAGCTGTGCTCCCATGTTCTCGAACGGATCTTCGAGTTCGATTTCCTTGGCAACGGATACGCCGTCCTTGGTCACAGTCGGAGCACCGAATTTCTTGTCGAGGAGTACATTTCGGCCCTTTGGACCGAGCGTTACCTTGACAGCCTTGGAGATGGTTTCGACGCCATCAAGTAGTTTCCGTCGCGCATCTTCGCTGAACAACAATTGTTTCGCCATACCTTTGCTCTCCTGTCGCTTACAGTGTTTTTACCGGTCACCCAACATCTCATCACATGCATGATGACGCAGAACCGGATATTATATTGAGAACGGCTTTGAAATGCCTGTGATAAGATATAAAAAACAGAAAAGATCGGCAAGTGGAATATAACTTCTGCAAATTCCGCATTTTCTACCCAAATGTCCATGGTATCCGCAAAGGAAGCTTTATGCTACAGTTACATTCGTGAAAAACCCGGTTACAATACTATATGTAGATACAGAAATCCTTGCGGTCGACAAGCCTGCGGGAATGCTGGCCATCCCAGATCGCTGGGACCCCGATGTCCCTGTCGCCAAGGAACTGTTGTCCAAGGAGTTTGGGGTACTTTTGCCAGTGCATAGGATCGATAAGGACACGACCGGTGTCCTTGTCTATGCCCGAAGTGAGCGCGCCCACAGAGATCTCAACGAGCGATTTGCCACGCGTCAAGTTGACAAGATTTATCTTGCCATCGTACATGGCGAGCCGGAACAGGAAGTATGGGAAATTGATCTTCCCCTGCGTGCCGATGGCGAAAGAGACCACAGGACGATCATTGATCTCTCGAAAGGGAAAGCAGCCAAAACAAGGTTCGAGGTCGTGGAGCGCTTCCGCGGATTTGCGCTCGTACGAGCCTTGCCGGAGACGGGGCGCACGCACCAGATTAGAGTGCATCTCGCGGCATCGGGCTTGAAGATCGTTGCGGATCCCCTCTATGGCGACGGTGCACCTCTCATGCTGTCTGTATTGAAACGCAGGTGGAAGGGGGATGTCTACGAGGAGCAGCCTCTCATTGCCCGCACCGCTCTGCACGCGGTCGAGATATCCTTTCAACACCCCACAAACGGGGCGGCACTAAAGATAGAGGCTCCCTTCCCACGGGACTTCAGGGCGGCGCTGAATCAGCTTCGAAAATTGCGGGCGCGCTGAAAAACACGCTGAGAGGCACGCTGCAAAACGTAAGCTACCCACAAAAATCGTGCCGCGCGGTCTTTTTATACACCCCTTATACACCACAAATCACTCTATTTCGGCCGCTTTCTTTGCTTTGATAGAGCCGCCGATCAGCGTTTGCAATAAGTGTGGGAACTTGGTCGTTCGGCTGTACCATGGCGCCACCGCCTGAGATCGTAATTCTGATCCTTGAACCATCTTGAAGATCAACCCAGCTTGTCTCTATGAGTATGCGTATCCGCTCGCCAACAATAGAGAGGTATTCTGCGTTGCAATTGGGCACAAGCACTACAAACTCTTCGCCTCCGAAGCGAGCGATAGTGTCGAGCGGCTTAAGCGCACCAGAGATTGTAGTAGCCACCATTTTGAGCACACTATCACCTGCAAGATGTCCATAGGTATCGTTCACTTTTTTAAAGTGATCGATATCGAACATCAAAAGGCCAAACGGGATTTGTTCCGTATGGTATGCGGCAAACCTAGCCTCTATATTCAACTCGAAAAAACGCCGATTGCCGATTTTCGTGAGAGGATCAGTCAAGACTTCTTGTCGCAACGTTTCAAGTTCTTCGATAAAGCTGGTTTTTTCATAGATCTCGTCGAAAATTTCAAGTGCTCCGGACACACCCTTATCGTTTTGCACCGCGATCGCACGTACGTGCGCAGGAATACGTTGCCCGTCTCGATGATGAAAATAGGCGATGATGTCTCTTGTTTTTCCATCCGTGAGCGTTGCCTGAAGGGGACAGCCATGAATGCATAGCTCGCGGCCATCCTCTGAAACATGTCGCAGAATGTTGTCGGAGCATCGGCTGCCGACCACAGTCGAGGCAGCATATCCTGTGATTCTCTCTGCGGCGTCATTCCAAAATTGGATTCTGCGGTCTTTATCGACGATATAGACTCCTTCATGAAGGAGGTGAAGAAAAGACTCCAGTCCGATATGTGCCTGAATGGCATCTGTCTGCATCGAGAAGGCCGACCGCTCCCCCTTCTCCAAACCCTCAACCCCACCGTCGCTGGAATGCATCGATTGCATCGATCACCTCCTCAATCTGATGTGTCGGCGGCAGAATGGTCGTGCGGAAGTGCGCGGTGCCTGGTTTCTGGCCGAAACCCGTGCCCGGTACGACGCAGACACCGGTCTCTTCCAAGAGTGCCAAGCAGTATGCTTCATCGCTTGTGCCTTTGGGCAGCGAAATCGAAGGATAGGCATACATTGCTCCCCGGATGGGCTGGCAACGGATGCCGGGAATTCGGTTGAGGCCTTCTTCGAGGATTTTTGCGCGCTTCGCGAGCTCCGAGAGGATGGAGCTGCGCTCTTCGACGTAGCGCCGATAGCTCGGCGCTCCGGGTCGGGGCGGATTGACCATGAGGTAGGTCATCACCTGGCCGGGAAGGTTTGCACAGAGCGCCACCGACTGCAGTTTGGTAATTTGGGCGACCACTTCTTCGGGGACATTCCGCACTTCCATATAACCTCCCCGCTGACCACACTCGCCGAAAAATCCCTTGGAAGTGGAGTGGAAACTGAAGAGGCTCACTTCATGCTCGGACAACTTGGTCATGACGTGGGCGAACGACAAAAAACGTGACCCAGGCTCGTAGATATTCTCCTGGTACACTTCGTCTGCGAGGATCGTGAGGTTGTGGCGCTTCGCAAAGCGGATGACCATTTCGATGTGTTCTTCGGTGAGTACCGCGCCCGTGGGGTTGCCCGGATTGATGACGACAATGGCCCGCACGCGGATGCCCTCTTTCATTGCCCTGTGCAGTGCTTCTTCCAGCATCTGTTCGCTCAGGCCCCAGCCGTAATCTTCGTCGAGGTAATAGCCGACCTGTTGGCCTCCGTAGAGTCTGATCGTCGCCGAATAGAGCGGATATTGAGGGATGGGGATGAGAATGCCGTCCTTTTGCGAGGCGAGAAGAAGGCGCAGCGCGGTCTGTACGCCCTTGGAGGCACCGTCGGTAAGGTAGATGTGTTCTGGATTGGAACTCTGTACAATGCCGTCCGTACTGTCGCGTGCAACGATAAAGTCGGCAATCGCCTTGCGGATAAAACGTAAGCCTTTGGATTCCGAATAGGCGCCGAGGCCATATTTGGACTGATCGAGGATGGTGCGTGCGGTTTCGACCATGTCTTCGGGAAAAGCTTGCGGTGCACTCTCCAAAAGTGCAGGCTGTTCGCAGAGCGCGAGGACATCGCGCGCATAGGTTAGAGGTTTTTGCCTTAAGGCCTGAGGGTTCCCGATATTGCAATAGATTATTTTTCTGCCGAGATTTTCGAGTTCCTGAGCGCGTGCGACAATTGGTCCGCGCACCGCATAGTGGGTGTTGAGCACCGCATCGCTGAGGTCGGAAATTTGAAGGGGCATACATCCTCCCGATTTTAAAAACTTAGTATATCACAAAATGGACGGTACGGTCGAGCGCAGGAAAGGCGGACATAGTGCCAAAAAAGCAATATGTGTGTATTATTAAAGAATGATTTCAACCGCAGCGCAGAAGAATCAGAAGCAAAGTATCGCTCGAGTCTTCCTTGTCGGCATCGCCACGGAGAGCATTCGTAAGGCAGAGGCGAGCGAGCTCCTCGATGAGCTTCACGGCCTGGCGCAGACTCTGGATCTCGAGACGGTCGGAGAGGCCCTCGTACAGCTACGAGAAATCACGCCCTCTCTTCTCGTCGGGACAGGAAAAGCCCAAGAGTTGCTACAGGCAGCTGAGGCTGCAGGCGCCGACACGATCATTTTTGACCATATATTGAGCCCTCTCCAGCAACGCAACTGGGAGAAATTGTCGTCAAAGAAAGTGTACGATCGGGCCGAGCTCATCATCAAGATATTCGCATCAAGAGCTCTCACGAAAGAGGCCAGCCTCCAAGTGGAGCTTGCACAGCTGCAGTATGCGCTGCCTCGCTTGGCGCACTCTTACGACGACCTCATGCGCCAGCGAGGCGGTCGCTATGGCACGAAGGGCTCGGGCGAACAGAAGCTCGAGCTCGACCGACGCGAAATTGAGCGCCGTATCCACGAGATCAAGACCGAGCTCGAGACCGTGCGCAAAGAGAGATCGGTCCAACGAAGGCGCAGGGAGCGGGCTGGAGTGCCGAGAGCGGCCATCGTCGGGTACACGAATGCCGGTAAGTCGACCATCCTCAACGCCCTCACCGCAGCGAGCGTCAATGCGGAGGATAAGCTCTTTGCGACACTTGACCCGACTACGCGGAGGCTTCTCTTCGCGCAGGGGCAAACCTTGCTTTTGACCGACACTGTCGGCTTTATCCGCAATCTGCCGCATGGCCTCGTGGAGGCATTTCGCAGCACGCTCGAAGAGGCAAGTCAAGCAGACCTTCTCATCCATGTCGCCGATGCCTCCGACGCCCGCATCGACGCCCACATTGCAACCACTCTGCAGGTTCTTTCCGAAATCGGGGCCAGCGATATACCACGCATTCTCGTGCTCAACAAGATCGACCTCGCCTCCCCCGATGCCGTGAATGCCTTTCTGCTGCGCTACCCAGGGAGCATCGCGGTCTCGGCCAGAACCGGCGAGGGACTCTCGGTGCTCGTGGAGGCTATCCAGGAAAAACTCACGGGCAGTATGAAGACTCTGACACTGCGCATTCCGCATGCGGACTACCGCATTGTGAGCCTCGTCATGAGGGAGGGAACAGTCCTCGCGGAACGTCAGGACGACGAGAATACCTGGATTTGGTGCCGGATACCGGAACGGATCGAGAAGAAGCTGGAGCCGTACGTCGTGGAATCCTCCGGTTTCAGGATGGATGAAGTCGAGGCAGGGAGAATACGATGAAGGATACTATTCAGTCTACCGTTGTGGTCGGGGCAGGAGCGATTGGGACCTCCATTGCTACACGTCTTACGGATGCAGGGCACCGTGTCTTTGTGAGCGCACGAGGAACGCGCGCCATGCGTTATCGGAAAGAAGGCTTCGTCGTCAACGGAAAACAATATTTTCTGCCGGTACTGGACGGTCATACGGTAGAGTCGGTCGACCTGGTGATCGTTGCGGTGAAGAACTACAGCCTCGATGAGGCCATCGTCGAGATGAGGCCCTATGTGGGCGCCGATACGATCATCCTATCTCTGCTCAATGGGGTGGATGCCGTGCCGAAACTCCGAGGCGAATTTGGGTCGGACGCCGTGCCCCACGCGATGATCATCGGCATCGATGCGCATCGCCGGAGGAACGAAATTCAGTATTCCGCAAAGGGCCGGATATTCTGCGGGTATGAAAAGGAGCTGGCCCAGAGGAATGCCGAGAAACTCGCCCGCCTCGATCGGCTTTTCCGCGAGAGCGACACCATCTTTCGGATTCCGGATGATATCGTCAGGGAAATATGGTTCAAGTTCATGATCAACGTGTCGATCAACCAGTGGTCGGCAGTGTTGGGATTCCCGTATCGGGTCTTTCAGACGAGCCCTCACGCCGTCGCGCTGCTCGAGAAAACCATGCAGGAAGTGATCGCGCTCGCGCGCCGTATGGACATAGCGCTTTCCGATGCCGATATTCCGAGCGCCATGGCGGTGTTGAAGACACTGGGGCCAGACGGCAAGACCTCTATGCTGCAGGATGTCGAGGCTCACAGGCGCACCGAGGTTGAGGCATTTGCCGGGGCGATGGTACGACTCGCCCAGGCTGTGGGGATCGAAGTGCCGATCAACGCAATGTTGTACGAGGCGATACTTGCGCGCGAGGATTCATACCAGACGCAGTGAGGCCACACGCAGTGACGCGATTTCGCCAGAGACGAAGGTTTGATGTGCTCCTCCGATATCGAGGATGAGCCTGCCCCCTTCATCAATGCCTATGCAGGTGCCGAGCACAGGCGTGGAATGCTCTGGATGGCCTGCGAGAAATTGTACGGTCGAACCTCTGCCCCACAGCCTGCGCTCGTACTCGGATCTCCACCGACTGTCCAAAAGAGCCTCGATGACATGTCCGGCCACGAAGTGCGCAGCGCGGTCCAGTTCAGAGAACACCTCAGGGAGCCCCTTCCAAGCCTCCTCGAGGCATGCCGGCGGGAGGTCCGGCTGGTGCTGCATTGACACAATCTTGTCAATCTTGCCCTCGAGCCTGCGGAGGTTCATGCCGATGCCGATCAGAATCCTCCCTTCGGTGTTCTCACAGAGGATACCACAGAGCTTGCCATATTCCGCCGTATTGACGCTCTTTTGCACGAGCACGTCGTTGGGCCACTTGAGCCAGAATGTTGGGTCTTGGCTTGAAACAGAAGAGCCTGGTTCCAGGGGCATTGATCCGGCGCCTCCGACCTTGGCAGTCTCCATACGCTCGAGGGCGCGCACCACGCCGAGTCCCACGCGTAAAGGGAGCGCCTGCCCTTCAGCAAAACCGACAGGCAGAAGCAGAGTCATAAGAAGGGATTGGCCCGGGGCGTCGACCCACCTCCGTCCCTCGATCCGTCCGCGTCCCGCGGTCTGCGTGTCCGCGCGTACAATGGCCGCACCTGAGAATCCGCTTCTCGCGAGTGAACGCGCCTCATCCATGGTTGAGCCGAGGCTCCGAAACGAGAAAAGTCGAAAAAAGGGTTCCTGTACGGGCATGGTAGTGTGGATAAGGCTAGCCGAATTTCATAAAGAGGACAAGCATGTGTATAGAAATGCTTCTCCAAATGCCCTGCCATCACTTGAAGGATCATGGCAATGTGGTATCATCGGAGAGAAACATTTTGATGAAAGAGGTACTTCATGTGCGGCATTATCGGGTATACCGGTCCTAGAAAAACATCGAAGATTCTGCTCGAGGGTTTGAGACGGCTCGAATATCGCGGCTATGATTCGGCCGGCATCGCGGTAGGGAGGCTGAATGTCGAGCCGCGCCTGCAGATCATCAAATCCGTGGGCAAGATCGCCGAACTTGCGAAGAAAATTCCGGAGGACATCGACGGAAGCTGGGGGATAGGCCACACCCGCTGGGCCACGCACGGCGGGGTCACCGAACTGAATGCCCATCCTCACACCGACATGTCCGGCAAGATCGCTGTCGTGCACAACGGCATCATCGAGAACTACAAGACTCTGAGGACCATGCTCGAAAAAAAAGGGGTCGTGTTCAAGAGCGAGACGGACACCGAGGTGATTCCGCAGCTTGTTGCTTCCTACTATAAGGGAGACCTCCTTGCGGCAGTTCTCGCCGCTATTCAGCATCTCGAAGGCACCTACGGCATCGCGTGCATCCACGTCGACGAGCCCGGTCGGATCGTCGGGGCGCGCAACGGAAGCCCCCTCATCGCAGGCGTCGGGAAGGACGAGATGTTCCTTGCCAGCGACATCACTGCGATGGTCACCTACACGAACCGCGTGATCTATCTCAACGACGGCGAGGTGATCGACATCAGGCAGGACAGCTATACCATCACCGACCGCCACTCGAATGCGCTCGACAAAAAAGTGGACGAAGTCAGCTGGGAGCTCGGAACCATCGAAAAAAATGGCTTCGTACACTACATGGAGAAGGAGATCTTCGAACAACCCGAGTCGATCGCGCGCGCGATGAGCGGTCGTCTCGACGAAGAGAATGCGACCGCCAAACTTGGAGGTCTCAATCTCAGTCGTCGCCAGCTTGCCGATGTGCACCGCGTCCGCATCATTGCGGCAGGCACAAGCTGGCACGCCGGCATGACGGGCTCCTACCTTCTCGAGCAGGTGGCGCGCATTCCGTCCCAGGCCGAGCTCGCCAGCGAGTTGCGCTACCGCAACCCCGTGGTCGAGAACGGCTCGCTCTGGTTTGTTGTAAGTCAGTCCGGAGAGACCGCCGATTCGCTCTACGCCATGCGCGAGGTCCAGCGCAAGGGCGCCACTGTCCTCGGTATCTGCAACGTGGTCGGCTCCACCATTGCGCGCGAGTCCGACGGCGGTGTCTATGTCCACTCCGGCCCTGAAATCGCGGTGGCGAGCACCAAGGCCTTCACGAGCCAGCTCACGGTGTTCTACCTCTTTACACTTCTCATGGCGCGCATGCGGGATATGTCGCGAGAAGAGGGGCAGCGCTTTGAGCGTGCCCTCTCGGCGGTGCCCGACATGGTGCGCGACGCCCTCGGGAAGCGCGATCTCATCCAAGCCATTGCAAAAAAATATTGCCGCGCCAGAGATTTTCTCTACCTCGGGCGAGGCATTTTGTATCCGATCGCCCTTGAGGGAGCGCTCAAGCTCAAGGAGATATCCTACATCCACGCCGAAGGCTACAGTGCAGGCGAGATGAAGCACGGTCCCATTGCCCTCATAAGCCCTGAGGTGCCGAGCGTGTTTCTCATCGCCGACGACTATCTCCACGAGAAGACGATCTCCAACATGCGGGAGATCAAGGCAAGAGGCGGCCCCATCATCGCCGTCGGAGTCGAGGGCGACAAGGAGGCCATAGCCCTCGCCGACGACTTCATTCCCGTTCAGAAGACCGATCCGAGGTTCTATCCCTTCAGCATGGTGGTGCCGCTCCAACTCTTTGCATATTTCTGTGCCCTCGAATTGGGTCGCGACGTCGATCAGCCGCGCAACCTCGCCAAGAGTGTGACGGTAGAATGAAACGCGCATCATGGCGGATGCTCCCCATCGTCGTGTTTGGAATCATCCTGGTCGGGACGCTGGCTATCAACATTTCGCTCGTCAACAGAAGTCGCAATGCCCTGACTTCGACGGTTCTGCGCAACCCCGCCACGGTGCGGACAGCAAGCTATCACATTGTGGCGATTCTTCCCGACACGCTCGATCCTTTCTATGTCCATCTCATCGAGGGCCTGCGCGAAGAATCGGAGAAGCAGAACGCCGCGCTGCAGCTTTTTTACTATACATCGACAGCGATCGGCGAGGTAGGCAGCACCTCGGAAGAGGTGTCGCGATGGTTCGAGATCGCCCTGCGCAGTAAGGCCGACGGCATCATCCTTTTTCAGCCCACGGGCATGGATGTGCGGCGGTTTGCGCAGAAGGCCGAGAGCAGGGGTGTTCCTTTTGTGCCGCTCGCGATGGATGCTCCTCAGACATGGACGCGATCCGTCGTGACCGGTGATTCTTTCAGTCAGGGCAAGGAGGCGGGCACCCTCGTGCTCGGCTTGCTCGGCACCGTGGTGAGGGTCGGCATTATTCTCTCGTCGGACACATCCTTGGGCTATGCCTTCGACGAAGAGCCATTCTATCGGGGCGTGGCAGAGGGGCTTAAGGCCAGATCAGGCGCCGCGATCGTCGCTGCCGTCCGAGAGGAAGAGAGCATCCTCGGCGGCGAGGACGCCTGTGCGCGCATGCTCACCGAACACCCGGACATCAACGCGATTCTCTGCATCGACGCCAAGGCGACCGTCGGTGCCGCCCAGGTCATCATCGACCGCAGCAAGGTCGGACAGATCGTCATCATAGGGGCGGACGAGAACTCCGAAGTGAATAGACTCATCGAGAGAGGGGTCGTCCATGCGAGCATCGTCAGGGATGCCGCCACGATGGGTCGGGCAGGTATTTCCCTCATCATCGGTCAGCTGCTGGGTATCCGCGCGCCCGAAAGGATATCGGTGGGTTACCATGTCATTCCTACCCGGGGAGGCAGCCTATGAGCGCGCGCTCCTCTCTTATGCGCCGCTTAAAGCATATGCGCCGCGGAGGGCTTCGCAACCGGATCATCGCCAATTCGGTCGTGATCCTCCTCGTTCTCGTAATTGCCACTTCCTACACCGCCTTTGCCTCCTTCGACCTGGCGCGCTCGGTCGAGCTTCTGTTCCGCAATTCCATATCGATGGAGGAGCTGCGGTCGACACTGAGGGAGACGCAGCAGAACCTGACCGGCTATCTCAGCGCAAAAAACTCCGAATCGCTCAAAGAGTTTATCCGCACATCGACCATGCTGAGGGGCATGACCTTGAAACTGAACCGGGAAAATAAGACTGACGATGTGTTTTTACTCGAAAAGGATTTGGCCTTTCTCATCGACAGCTACCTTGCGAGCGCCGAGGGGGCGGTCCAGGCAAAGCGCGGTCGTGACGTCACAGGCTATGTCAGCCTCTACGAAGATGCACGGGAGACGGCCTCACTCATCGAATTTCTGAGCGCCACGATGGACACTATTCATCTGGGCCAGTCGCTCAACGGCTTTTCTTCCTATAGAGCGAATATCAGTCTCGCCCTCGTATCCAACGCCGTGCTGCTCATCGCTGCGTTCTTGTTCTCGATTGCCCTCATCGCGCGTTACTCGTACACGATCACCGAGCCTTTGGCACGCCTCTCCGTCGCTGCCGATGCAGTCGGAAGGGGAGAGTATGATCACCCATTGCCGCCCTATGAGCGCGAGGACGAGATTCGTACCCTCCACGATGCTTTTGTGAACATGCAGGACAGCGTCCAGAAGGCCTTTGCGGAGCTGACGCGCAAGGCGGAACTCGAGCGTTCCCTCATGGAGGAGCGCATGCGCGTGCTCACCTACCAGCACCGTCTCAAAGACGCAGAGCTCCTTGCGCTCCAGACGCAGATAAACCCCCACTTTCTGTACAATACGCTGGCGGCCGGCTGGCAGCTCGCGCTCACCGGCGGCGACGAAAAAACCGCAGAATTCCTCGAGAAGCTTGCGGCCTTCATTCGCTATTCCCTCAAGCCTTCGACCCGCTTCGTCCTCGTGTCGGAAGAGATCGAGTGCGTCCGTCAGTACATCTGGCTTCTGAAGCTGCGCTTCGGCGAGCGCTTCAGGTTCAGGCTCGAGGTGCAGGACGAGGCGCTCGCCTATGAGACGCCGGCCTTGGTCCTCCAGCCCCTCGTGGAAAATGCCGTCGTGCACGGGCTTAAAGACCTCGAGGAGGGTGGAGATGTCATCGTTTCGGCGAGGCTGAACGGGGATACATTGAGGCTCTCGGTGAGCGATTCCGGCCGAGGCATGAAGAAGGAGGACATCGAAACCGCGCTTGCCGCCGCCGACCCTGAGGATACGACGCCCCAGCATGGCATCGGCCTTCACAATGTGATCCGGCGCGTCTCCCTCGCGACGGGTGGTACAGGCAAGGTCGAGATCGAGAGCGAGCCTGGTCATGGCGCGCGCATCACTATCATTTTGCAGACAGGCGGGCGGGGGGCACGCATATGAGACGAGTGCTCATCGTCGACGACGAATTGCCGATCATCAACGGCTTGTCCTTCCTGTTCAAACGCTATTTTCAAGCCGACTACAGTGTCGTCGGTACTGCGCGCTCAGGGCGAGAAGCCATAGAGAAGAGCATGGCTCTTGCGCCCGAAATTATCCTCATGGATGTCCAGATGCCAGGTATCTCTGGCCTCGAGGTGATTCGAGAGCTTTCGCATGAGGGCGGTGCCAAGGTCTTTATCCTCGTGACGGCGTACGAACGCTTCGATATCGCGCGTGAAGCGCTGAGCATGGGTGTCTGCGATTATCTTCTCAAGCCGGTTTCCAGAGAGCGGCTGGATGTTGCTTTACGGACGGCTTCTGCCTACCTCGACCGCGTGCAGATGCTCAACGAGCGGGAACTCGAATTCAAAGATCGCGAGCAGCGGCTGGTACCCTTCGTCCGGACGGCCTTTTTCGTCATGGCGCGCCAAAAGAGAGGGCAGATTTCCGCAGCAGCATCCTCGGACATTGCGCTCTTTAGAGAGATGCTCCAGCTGCCGAGTGAGACGGGAATCATGGGCATTGCCGGGTTTTGGCCTTCCGATGGGAATGTATCCGCTGCCTATGAGCGCTTCTGTTCCGTGCTCCAATACAAGACATTGGCGTTCGCAGGCCAACTAGAGGATATGCGGTACTGCGCCTGGTTTCTGCCGATAAAGAAGGAGACCGACACATCCCAGGAGCTCGGCGTGTTGCTCGATGTACTACAGGGTGCCTTTTCTGGCCAGCTTGCCACGGGGGAAATGCAGCTCTCCTATGGCCAACCCGAAAGACTCGACGCCCTGTGGCGCTCGTGGGAGCAGGCTATCACACGGTATGCCATATCTCATTCGACTGAGGAGCGCTTTTTCGCGGAGGAGCTAGATCAGGAGCAGTGGAGCGAGGATCGCGCCGTCAACCCCCTCGATTCTGAGTTCTATGACGAGATCATCAAAGGCCATGTTGCCCTGGCGGGGCAAGCCCTCGAGAGGCTTCTCCAGTCGCTCGACCAGCAAGGCGCGTCACAGCTAAGCTTGCCACAACAAAGTCCGCCACAGCAAGGCCAGCCCCAGCAAAATCCGCCACAGCAAAGCCCACCACAGCGCGATTCTTTCTATAGAATAATCGCGGCGCTCTCCTTTGCGGCATCCAAACTCGCAGGTGGCGGCGTGCTCTCCGAAAAAGGCTATAGGGAATTCATGGATTTCAGCGATATCGAGAGGCTATGGAGCGACGGCGCTTTCAAACTCTTTGCATCGCGTGTACGGGCTCGATTTCAGATGCTGCAGGAAAAGGCCGCAACGGCGGGCGCCCACTCTCCCTTTGTCGTGCGAGCATTGCAATATATAGAAAATCACTATCAGGAGCAGATCACCCTGGAGAGTGCGGCGGAGGCCATCGGCATCTCGGCAGGCCATCTTACTCGGCTTATGTCCGATGAGTTGAAACGGGGTTTTGCACGCACCTTGATCGACTACCGAATGCAGAAGGCCAAGGAACTCCTCAAGAACCCCAATGTCTCGATCCGCGAAGTCTCGCAGCGCTGCGGGTACCCCGACGCGAACTACTTTGCACGCCTGTTCCGCCGCCAGACAGGGCAAACGCCGCGAGAATACGCGGCGCGCATGGAAAAGGGAGAGAACTCGGATGCGTAAAATGGATCTACGCATAAGAAATCTGCGATGCTTCATTGTAGTGGCAGTGTTCGTTGTCTGTGTGTCGGCGAGTCTCGGACTGTCCTCGTGCAGCAAGTCGAAAACTTCGGCCGCCGACAGATCTCCAATGATAGGTCTTGCGCTCGACTCTCTTGTCGTGGAACGCTGGCGCCGCGATGTCGACAGTTTTACCAAGGCTGCCCACGACCTCGGGGCCGAAGTCGTCCTCCGCGTCGCGAATCAGGATGCAAACACGCAGATCGCGCAGGTGAGGGAACTTCTAAACCAGGGCATCGATGTGCTCGTCATCATCCCCAACGATGCGGAAAAACTCACTGATATCTGTCGGGAAGCTAAGCGCAAAGGTGTACCGGTGATGAGCTATGACCGTCTTGTGCACAATGCCAATGTCGATGTCTACATATCCTTCGATAATGAAAAAGTGGGGAGCCTCCAGGCGCAAGCCCTCACTGAGGTGGTCCCCGAAGGAAACTATGTCATCATCAACGGAGCGATCACCGACAACAACGCTTACATGATCAACAAAGGCTTTCATGCCGTACTCGATCCTCTTATTGCAGCGGGGAAAGTACATCTTCTCGAAGAGATCTGGCCGAGCGATTGGATGAGCGACGAAGTGCGCACGCGCTTTGAGGCGTTGGTCAAATCGGGGCAGAAGATCGACGCCGTGCCCTGCGGGAATGACATGTTCGCCGAGACAGTCATCTCGGTGCTTTCGGAGTACCGCATGGTCGGCAAGACCAAGGTGACCGGCCAGGATGCCGAGCTCGCTGCCTGTCAGCGTATCGCGGAGGGTAGTCAGTTTGCGACGATCTACAAGCCTATCGACGCGCTTGCGCTCAAGGCGGCAGGCTTCGCCGTCATGATGGCCCATGGAGAGAAGATCGATTACGATAACAAAATAGACGATGGCCGCTATAAGGTGCCTTACATCGCGCTCGAACCGATCCTTGTCACCGCCCAAACCTTGGAATCCACGGTCATCAAGGATGGCTTTCATACGCGCGAAGATGTCTACCGCAATGTGAAGCGCTGAGCGCTGAGCGAAGAGCGAAGAGCCTCCGGGCTGTTCTGGGTCCTTCCTCTCTGGATATTTTTGATGATTATTGTTCGAAAAGTGCTAATCCCTCGTGCCAGGCATTCCGAAATGCGCAATTCGCCGGCATTTATCACTTCATTCCTGATGCGCGATTGAAAAAAAGGGTGGAAACTAATAGATGGTGCATGTTGCCGTGTGGAAACAGGCGCCGAAGCCGCCGGTTGGCGGCACCAGTTCATAAAGGAGGAATCCTGATGAAACGAACACTGTGTATTGCAATGCTCTTTGCAATAGTGGCCGGCATCGCATTTGCCGACACCCAGGTGGGCATTGTCCTTCCGACCAAGGACGAGCCGCGCTGGATCCAGGACCAGACGAGGTTCTTGGATGCACTCAAGAACGCCGGCTTCAGCGCGAAGGTACTCTTCAGCCAGGGCGATTCTGCGAAGGAGAAGGCCAATGTCGAGGCCCTCTTGAGCGAGAATATCAAAGTGCTTATTATCTGCCCGCACGACGGGACCGCCGCTGCGGCGGCAGCCGACCTCGCGCACAGCGCAGGAGTCAAGGTCATCTCGTATGACCGCCTCATTCGCGACACGACCAGCGTCGACTACTATGTCACCTTCGATAGCTTCCAGGTAGGAAAAGCCTGGGGCGACTATCTGAACTCCAAAGTTCCCGCCGGCAGCAAGGGCAACAACCTCTACCTGTATGCAGGAGCCGCGAGCGACAACAACTCCTTCCTTTTCTTCGAAGGTGCATGGAGCGCCCTCCAGCCTAAGATCGCAGATGGCACCTACATTGTCCGGAACTCCGACAAGGCAACTTCTCTTGCGAAGAAGGCCAAGCTGACTCGCGATGAACAGGCACAGATTATTGGTCAGGTGACGACCAACTGGAACTTCAGCGATGCGAAGAACAAGGCCGAAGCCAACCTCACCGCCGCCCCGAGGGCGGCCAAGGGCACTGTCTACGTCTGTGCACCGAATGACGGCACTGCCCGCGCCATTGCCGATGCCTTTGCGGCCGACAAAGATGTCAAGACATACTACATCACCGGCCAGGATGCCGAGATCGCGTCGATTCAATACATCATCGACGGTAAGCAATCGATGACCGTCCTCAAGGATGTGCGCACGCTGGTCAGCGATGCGATCGCCGCAGCCGTCGCCTACATGAAGGGACAGACGCCGCCGGTCACCAACTACTACAACAACGGCAAAAAAGATGTGCCGGCCAAGCCGACCGCTATCGTCGTCGTAACGAAGGAGAACGTCAAGAAGGAGATCATCGATTCCGGATACTGGCCCGCCAGCAATTTTACCGGCCTTGCCGGCCTTAAATGATGACTAAAAAGTCAGCTGTTTCCCGATAAGCGGGGAAAAGGGGGAGCCGCTCTTTCTGGGCGGCTCCCCTTTGCACTACAATGAATCCAGGCAGGTACGGTATGAATGACAATATTTTGGAAATGAGACATATCACAAAGACCTTTCCCGGCGTCCGTGCCCTCTCCGACGTGAATTTCGAAGTGCGCCGGGGAGAGATCCACTGTCTGGTCGGGGAAAATGGTGCCGGAAAATCCACTTTGATGAAGGTACTGAGCGGCGTGTATCCGCATAATGATTTTGAGGGAGAGATTATCTTCAACGGCAAAAAAGTGATGTTCGGCAGCATCCGCGACAGTGAAGAGGCAGGCATCAGCGTCATCTACCAAGAACTTGCATTGGTGCCCGAGATGACTGTCTATGAAAACGTCATGCTCGGACACGAGATCAAGCGCGGCATAACCGTCGATGTACAGAAGATGATCCGCAAGACCGAGGAACTATTGAAACGAGTGAGACTTTCCGTGAATCCCAGTACGAAAGTCAAGGACCTCGGCATCGGAAAGCAGCAGCTGGTCGAAATTGCAAAGGCACTCAGCCGCAATGTGTCGCTTCTCGTTCTCGATGAGCCGACGGCCGCCCTCAATGAAGACGACTGTGATAATCTGCTCGACATCCTCAGACTTTTGAAGACGCAGGGCGTCACGTCCATCATGATCTCGCACAAGCTTAAAGAGGTACTCAGGATCGCGGAGACGATCACCGTGCTTCGCGATGGTCAGACAATCTGCACCCTCGACCGGCAGAAAGATAAGGTGGATGAACAGCTTCTTATAAAGCACATGGTTGGGCGCTCTATCGAGAATATCTACCCACTGCGCAGCTCTAAGCCCAGCGACGAGGTCGTGCTCGAGGTCAAGAACTGGAGCGCCTATGATACGAAACTCGGCCGCAAAGTCCTTGACAATGTCAATTTTCACGTGTGTAAGGGCGAGGTTGTGGGGCTTTCCGGCCTTGTCGGTTCGGGCAGAACCGAGCTGGCGCGGAGCCTTTTCGGCAACCCCGACGGCTATATTGTCTCCGGAGACCTCTTTTTTAAGGGTAAGAAACAGCGATTCTCCCACCCCCGCCATGCGATCCGGTCCGGGCTCGCATATGCCACGGAAGACCGAAAGCGCAACGGGCTTATCCTGATCAAGTCGATTCAAGAGAACATTTCGCTTGCAAATCTTCAGGGAGTGTCGAAGAATGGCATCATCAACGAAGAACTCGATAAACAGAGTGCGCTCAACTTCGTGAACTCCCTTTCAATAAAGACACCGGGCATCAATCAGCTCGTCATGAACCTCTCCGGTGGCAATCAGCAGAAGGTGTCGGTCGCCAAGTGGCTCTTCGTAAGCCCCGACCTGCTCATCTTCGACGAGCCGACGCGAGGTATCGATGTGGGTGCGAAGTATGAGATCTACACCATCATCAATGACCTCGTGACGAAGGGCATGAGCATTCTCATGATTTCATCCGAATTGCCCGAAATTCTCGGCATGAGCGACCGAATCTATGTCGTCGCAAATGGAACGATCACTGGCGAACTCGATGCAAAATCAGCGACGCAGGAAGCCGTCATGCGCCTTGCGACGCAGTACTGAGGAGGAAGCATATGAATGAGTTATTGACGGTACTGAAAAAGAACATCCGCGAATATGGAATGTATATCGCACTGGCCGCCATCATGGCCGTATTTACGATACTGTCGCACGGCGTATTTATATCGTCGAGAAATATTGCCAATCTACTGAATCAGACCGGCTACATCGCTGTCCTGGCCGTCGGGATGACGCTGGTCATCGTCATCCGGCACATCGACCTGTCGGTCGGATTTTTGTCGGGATTTTTGGGAGCGGTCGCCGCCATCTCGCTTACGCAGTGGCACTGGCCTGTCTGGCTCTCTATTCTGTTCGTACTCGTGCTCGGCATCTGTGCGGGGCTCCTGACGGCGCTGCCGATTGCAAGCC
>DIXD01000050.1 GCA_002435985.1 Spirochaetaceae bacterium UBA6089 | reverse complement strand
TGGTCTGCGCCCGGAACCGTAAGAAGACAGTGGCGGATGGGCATGTCGACTGCGGCGACTATCTTCAGACTGGTGTAGATGAGGATCGAGTTGACAGGTCCGACGAGGCCTCCTAGGGTGTTCTCCACAGGGACGATCCCGTAATCGTACAGGCCTTTTTCGACACCATCGAAGACGTCGGAGAACTCGCGGCAGGGGATGGTGGCCGCACTTGGCATGAGCATTCTTAGGGCAACTTCCGAGTATGCCCCGTGTTCGCCCTGGAAGGCCACGGTCTGAAGCCCTGCTTCCTGAATGCGTCGACTTTCCGCCATCAGGTCTTGGTAGATTTTGACCGAAAAGCGGGGATCGAGCAGGCATTGACTCGAGTGGCGGACCTTGTCGAGGACAACTTGTTCTCGAGTGGGGTCGAACGTCCCCGATTTGAAGCGCCTTGTGAGAAGCGCCTTCTCCATACGTTCGTTCAAGAGAGAGAGGATCTTTGCATCGATGCGATCGATGTCGGTTCGAATATCCTCGAGGTTCATGATTTCCTCCACGGTATATTGGATTTCCAAGGATTCTCAGCACGTGCGACAAGGGCAAGATCGGCGAGGGCGCACGCTGTGGCGGCTTCCAGGACCACTGCGCTCCGGAGCGCTATGCAGGCGTCGTGCCTGCCATGGATTTCCAGGTCGGTCATCTCGTCGCGGGAGAAATCGAGCGTGTGCTGCGCGACGGAGATGGACGAGGCTGGTTTGACTGCGACGCGCAGTACGATTTCGTTGCCGTTGGTGATTCCCCCGTTGATGCCACCCGATCCGTTGCGGGCGGTTCTGCCGTCTTTGTTAATGAAGGGGTCATTGTGTGCCGAGCCTCTCATGGCCGCCGCGGCGAAGCCGTCGCCGAATTCGACGCCTCTGACCGCAGGGACGGCGAAGAGGTAGTGGGCGATCACACTCTCCGCTGCATCAAAGAAAGGCTCGCCCCAGCCTGCAGGGACACCGCCGGCGCGGACTTCGACGAGCGCTCCAATGGAGTCGCCGGCTTTTTGTGCTGCCCGCACTGCTTCATCTATATTGGGTGAGCCGCCTGCTTGGAGCAACCTTGTTTCGAAGACGATGGGCGCAAAGGTATTGAGGATTTTCTTTGCGACGGCCCCGGCGGCGACGATTCCGATCGTGATCCGCCCCGAAAAGTGGCCCGATCCCCGCGGATCCTGCCAGCCGGCATATTTCATCATCGCGCTGAAGTCTGCGTGCCCCGGTCTCGGAATCTTGGTGAAGTCGGCATAGTCTTCGGATTTTGTGTTTTCATTTAGGAATTGGATGTGGATCGGCGAACCGCTCGTGTGGCCGTGGAATACTCCCGACAGAATTGCGGGTCTATCCGATTCTATCCGCGGGGTTGTCCCCTCGGCCCCCGGCTTCCGGCGCGCGAGATCGGCAGCGAAGTCCTCTTCCGAAAGAGAAATACCTGCCGGGCATCCGTCGATGACGACGCCGACGGCCGGCCCGTGCGATTCTCCATAGAGAGAAAGGCGAAACAGTCTACCTGCGGTATTCATTGTTTTCTCCTCATGCTATCTGGATGGCTAAGCGGCGACACAACGTTCGCCAGCTCGTCCAGAGAAACGGCCTCGATGCGCACATCGCCGATTCCATACGGCACGGCAAAGTCCAGCTCTTTCCCTCGGCGTTTTTTATCTGCGCGTATAAGCTCGAGCAGCGCCTCTGGTTCCAGCGCTCGGTCGGCCATGGCAAAAGCCTCAGGTATGTCCGAGGGGAGCCCAAAAGAGCGCAGCAGAGATGCAATGCGCGCCATGGTCACGGGGGCAAGCGCATGTCGGAATACTGCCAGTGCATTCGCCGCACCCATGCCGGCTGCGACCGCGTACCCATGCTGCAAACCCGTAAGCAGCTCGATCGCATGTCCGAAGGTGTGGCCATAGTTGAGGGCGTGGCGCGTCCGTGAATCGTAGGGGTCGGCCTTTATATAGCGCAGTTTTACTTCCTGCGAGCGCCGGATGAGTTCCTCGAAGGTTTTGTCATCCAGCTGCGCAGGGGGAATGTGAGTGTCGGCAATCTGTTCGAAAAACCGAAAGTGTTCTTCGCTGTCGAGCACTGCGTGCTTGATCGCTTCTGCCATGCCTGATACGAGCTCCCTCTCGGAAAGGCTCGACAGCCAGTTCACTTCGCAGATGATGTGGGTGGGGAAATGGAAACTGCCGACCACATTTTTTGTACAGTCTATGTCGATCGCATTTTTCCCGCCTACCGACGCATCGATCATGGAGAGCAGGGTGGTGGGCACAATGATGAGCTCGATGCCCCTCATCCACGTGTGTGCCGCGAAGCCTGCAAGATCGCTCACCGAACCGCCCCCTATGGCGACGAGCACCGTATCGGGAGCAGCGTCGAATCTCAGCAGCGCATGGTAGACCGATTCCAGCACCTGGAGTCTCTTGCATGATTCGCCGTCGGGCACTTCGATCCAACGAGCACCTGCAGATTCTATAGGAAGTCTCTCCGAGGCCCTTTGTCGGAGCGTTGTGCTGGTGATGAAGATGCTTTTCTCCGGGGGCATCAGTTCCCAATACTCGGAGAGTCTCCCAAAATGGATAGCGCTGGTGTTGGCCTGCATGAGACACCTCTAATCGACTGCTTCCGAGAAGGCACTGGGCAACGTGAACTGAGTCTCGGCCGTCTCTGCACCAGCCTGAGGCTCTTGCCCGGACTCCATTCCCTGCGCATCAAAAAAAGCCCTGAGTTTACGGAGCTTTTCCATGAGCGACTCGAACATGGGTATTGTGAGCTGCTGATCTTTGTCGCTGAGTGCGGAGGCGGGATCGATATGTACTTCGATTTCGAGCCCATCGGCCCCTACGGCGACGGCCGCCAGGCTCATCGGCTCGATGAGGGGCCGAAGGCCTGTACCGTGAGAAGGGTCGACGAAAATCGGCAGATGGCTCTCGCGGCGTACCGCTGGTACCATCGATAGATCGAGCGTGTTCCGCGTGTATGTCTCGAAGGTGCGGATGCCGCGTTCGCAGAGAATGACGTTGGGGTTTCCCTCCGCCAGAATGTATTCCGCACAGTTGAGCCACTCTTCCAGAGTCGAATACATGCCGCGCTTGAGGAGGATCGGTTTACCCGATTTGCCGACCTCGCGCAAAAGCGAGAAGTTCTGCATATTGCGGGCTCCTATCTGGAGCACGTCGACGTATTCTCCAACCCAGGAGACATCCCGCGTATCGACGACTTCGGTGACGACGGGCAAGCCGGTCTCCTTGCGCGCCTTGTCGAGGATTTTTAGACCTTTAAGGCCAAGCCCTTGGAAGGCATATGGAGAAGTCCGAGGCTTAAAGGCTCCGCCGCGCAGCATGTGTGCGCCGGCCTTTTTTACGGCGATGGCCGTCTCGATAGTCTGACGCTCCGTCTCTACAGAACAGGGACCAGCGATGATGACGAGGCCTTGACCCACTTTTACCCCGTTCACATCGATGATGGTCGTGTTCTGTCCCGGTTCGCGGGCTGCGAGTTTTATATTTTTAATCACGGCAATCTCCTTACCTGCGCAGCGACCTCGCACAAATGGTGTGCTGATTTCGGCAATCATACCTGTGCGTAGAAACAGGGTCAAGGTTCATGAATATTCATTTTTGTCGGAAAAGAGCATATTATGCATCTATGTATTTCAACGAACTCGTGTCGTCCTATGACCGTCAGCGCCGTGAGCGCAATATCTATCACGATCTCATGCGCGACCGCGTACGAGAAGTTCTCCTTATCGGCAGCCTTTACGACTCCTTTGTCGTCGAATCCGACGGCGTGCTGACCGAGCAGATATATGGAGAATATTTCAAACTCAACCTGAATTCTATCCCCCGTGTCACCTGTGCGTACACAGAGGAGTCTGCCCTCGATCTGTTCCGCGAGGGGAGGTTCGACCTCGCCATCATCATGGCGAGCCTCGATTTCGACATGCCGCTCAGGCTTGCCGCCTCGATGCGCCTCATCTGGCCCGACATCCCCATTCTGCTCATGGTGACGAACAATTCGAGCCTCGCAATGCTCGACATGGGCAGACCTGAACTTGCGGCCTTCAATAGAGTCTTTGTGTGGAACGGCTATTCGAAGCTCTTTGTCGGAATGATCAAGTACATAGAGGATTGGCGGAATGTCGGGCCCGATACGAGGACCGGCGACGTCAGGGTCATTCTGATGATTGAGGACTCCGTGCGCTATTATTCTCGCTATCTGCCGGTCCTGTACAAAGTGGTGCTTCGCCAAACCCAGGCCCTCGTGGAAGAAGAGCACAGCACCGAGACCTATAAGCTCATGAGCATTCGGGCAAGACCCAAGATACTCCTCGCAAGCACTTACGAGGAAGCTCTGGAGATATTCGAGACCTATAAGCCCAACCTTTTGACGGTTATCACCGATATTCGTTTCAGTCGAGGAGGTGTGCCCGACGAGAATGCCGGTTTCGATTTTCTCCAGTTCGCCAAACAGGAGTTGCCCGACCTGCCCGTGCTCGTGCAGTCGAGCGAGCCGAATATCAAGGAAAAGGCTTTTGCGATCGGAGCATCCTTCATCGATAAAAACTCTGAATCGCTCGAGATGGAGCTGGCCGCCTTTCTTCAGGCGAACCTCGGTTTCGGCAGCTTTATCTTCCGTACACCCGACGGCAACGAGATCGCTCGAGCCCACAACATGCGCGAATTCGTCCAGACGCTGAATGAGATACCCTTCGAGAGTCTATTGTACCACGCCGAGCACAACCACTTTTCCGCCTGGCTCATGGCGCGTGGCGAAATCCATGTCGCAAAGATACTGAAGCCGTACCGGATCACAGATTTCAGTACTCCCGCCGAGCTTCGGCAGTTTATCCTTCGTATCATAGACCAGATCCATTCGATGCGTTCTCGAGGCATGGTGCCGCATTTCGACCCGGAGATGGTCAAGCATGCTCGGTATATATGCAAGATTGCCGATGGGTCGGTGGGCGGCAAGGGCAGGGGGCTCATCTTCATCCACTCTCTTTTTGAGAACCTTGATTTTTCACAGTATATCCAGGGCATGCACATCTCGATGCCGAACACGGTCTTTGTCGGCATCGACGAGTTCGAGCGTTTTCTCGAGTCGAATGGTCTGTGGTCCTGGGCATATTACGGAGATAGTGCACAGGATGTGCCCCATGTCTTCGTGCAGAAGTCTCTCTCCCCCCAGCTCATGGAGAGGCTGAGGCAGTTTCTCTCTCTCAGCAAAAAACCACTCGCGGTGCGTTCGAGCGGCCTTTTCGAAGACATGCTCATGGTGCCGTTTTCCGGGGTCTACGATACCTACATCCTACCGAATAATCACCCCGATATCGATGTCCGGCTTCAAACGCTCTGTGACGCGATCAAGTTGATTTATGCGAGCCTATTCTCAAAAGAATCGCGCGCCTACTTCGAGGCGGCGAACTACAATCTCGAAGAAGAGCGAATGGCGGTGGTCATTCAGGAACTCGTCGGTTCTCAGCATGGAGAATACTTTTATCCTCATGCCGCCGGTGTGGCCCAGTCTTACAACTATTATCCTGTTTCGTACGTCAAGCCTGACGATGGTCTCTGCGTGGCGGCCCTCGGGCTGGGCACCTATGTCGTAGGAGGCGGAGCCGCGTTCCGGTTCTGCCCCAGGTATCCAAAACTCGATGTGCTTTCGCCGGAGCATGCGCTCGAGAGCACGCAGCGCTATTTTCATGCGCTCTCTCTCGAAAATCAGAGACCTGACCTGCTCCAGGGAGAGATGGCGAGCCTCGCGGAACTGCCGGTGGCCGCCGCGGAAAAAGACCGCTATTTCCCTATGCTCGCTTCGACATGGGATGCTGCAGATCAGCGCTTCGTCCCCGGTGTCATGGCAAAAGGCCACCGGGTGATCGACTTTGCCAACATGCTGAAGTACGATGCCTATCCTTTTGCCAGGTCTATCGATATGGTGCTCGACGTTGCAGCGCGCTCTATGGGGACGCCTGTCGAAATCGAGTATGCGCTGAATTTCGATGCCGACAAGGAGGAGCCGACCCTCTATCTTCTGCAGCTAAAACCCCTTATCCACATCGACGATCGCGTCGAGATAGACCCGAATTCATTCCGGAAAGAACAGTGCTTCATGTTGTCGCGCAGATGCATGGGCAACGGAAGAGACTTTAACCTCCGCGCCATCGTGTGGGTGGATCCACGGAAGTTCGAGAGAGGTGCAACACTCGAAATTGCGGCGGAGATCGAAGAGTTCGACACCATTGCGCGTAAAGAAAATTTTCATTATTTGCTCATAGGACCCGGTAGGTGGGGAACCCGGGACCGATGGCTGGGCACCCCCGTCTCTTTTTCCCAGATATCGCACGCCAAGGCGATCGCTGAGGTGGATCTGCCGGAGTTTGTTGTAGAAAGCTCGCAGGGATCACATTTCTTCCACAACTTGACGACAATGCATATCAAATATATGAAGGTGAGCCAAAACGTGGCGGAAGATTTCATAGACTGGGACTGGCTCTACAGCATGCCTCCTCGCGTCCAGACCAAACACTGCGGTCTGACGGTGCTGGAATCTCCTATGGATCTGCGCTTCGACGGACGGAGCGGGGTGGGGGCGATTCTCAAGCCCGGCGGCGATGCTTCCGGTGATGCTTCCGCCTTTCGCGGTGTCTCCGATGCCCCAGTGAGGGAAGAGCCATCGAGGGAAGACTAGCCGTTGACCTTCGAGGGTTTTTCCGGCAATACTCCTTCCAACAACAAGGTAGGCGAGAATGATAGATCAAAGCGCAGCACGTGCACTTCATCCTCTCGAAGTGAAGATTATCGTGACATTCGACGCCGGAGAGCTGATCGACAGCGCCCGTGTCAGGGATCGACTGGGATTCAAGGAAGGTCAAGATCAGCAGGCCTTCTCTTGGCTCGTCGCAAAGGGAGTGCTCGAAGAAGCAGATCGACAGACGGAAGTCTTCTATGAGCTCACACCTCTCGGTCGGGAGTGGCACGATAAGGGCACGCCGGTAAGGCGGATATTTATGCTCTTGAAAGAGGCGGGCCCCTTGAGTTTGCCCGATATTGCTCAAAGGCTCGGACTCGACCAGAAGACGGTGGGATCGGCCTTCGGCTCTCTTTCGAAGGAGGGAGTGTGCGCGATGGATGAAGTTCGCCGCGCCATCCTCGTCAAACCGGAGCTCCCCCAGTCTTCTCTCGACATCGAGGCTCTCCTCGCCGCGGCCTTCATGCAGGGTGGTTCGGTGTCCGAGAAGGCTCTTTCTCCGCAGCAGAAGGCTCTCATGGCCCAGATTGCCAAGAAACGCGGTGCCCAGGATGCCCCCTTCAGGATCGCCGAGCGTGCAAGAGTGCTGTTCCAGGTCATGCCGAGCGTCCGTGAGTACCGCGAGGCCGTCACCGCCCTCGGTATGACCGGCGAAGAGCTTGGCGCCATCACGCCGGAAATGCTCGAGAAGGGCTCATGGAAGGGGGGGCACTTCCGTCCCTACAACCTTCAGATTCAGCCTGCGCGCGTGATTCCCGGCCGTCGCAACGCCTACGTCGAATTCCTCGACAGCGTGAAGGACAAGCTTGTGTCGCTCGGCTTCGAGGAGTTCGACGGGAATTTGGTGGAGACGGAATTTTGGAATTCGGATGCGCTCTTCATGCCGCAGTTTCACTCCGCCCGGGATATCCACGATGTTTATTATATCGAAGAACCGACGCACGCCAAGTTCATCGAAGAGCCCTATCTGTCGCAGGTCGCCGCAGCGCACGAGCATGGAGGCACTACAGGCAGTCGGGGCTGGCAGTATCAGTTCGACCGCGACTTTACGCGCAGGCTCATCCTGCGGAGCCAGGGCACGGTGCTCTCGGCGCGCCAGCTTCCGAAAGCCAACGTGCCGGGCAAATATTTTGGCGTTGTGCGCTGCTTCCGCTATGACCGAGTCGATGCGACGCACCTCTCCGATTTCTATCAGACCGAAGGTATCGTCCTCGGCGAAAATGTGAATTTGAGAACGCTCCTCGGCTTTTTGGAGATGTTCGCGGTGGAGGTCGCGGGTGCCAAGGAAGTAAAGTACGTGCCCGGGTATTTCCCCTTCACCGAACCGTCGATCGAGGTGCACATCAGGCATCCGGTGCTCGGATGGTTCGAGCTCGGAGGCTCAGGCATTTTCCGTCCCGAGGTTACTCGGTCGCTGGGCGTCGATGTGCCGGTCCTCGCTTGGGGAATCGGTATCGACCGAATGGCGCTCATGGCGCTCGGTCTCAACGACCTGCGCGAACTTTTCAGCGCCGACTTGGAGAGCGTACGCATGCGTCGTTCTCAGTACAAAATTCAATGAGCCCGGAGACCAACTATGCCGAAAATCGAAGTGAACGAAAGATTGTTCTTTGCGCTTGCGGAAAAGACGTGGACAGATAAAGAGAGCTTCGAGCAGGACCTGACCGTGGCCAAGGCCGAACTCGATGAGTGGGATATGACAGGTCCTGCAGATGGCGAGAGAACCATCAAAATCGAGCTCAACGACACGAATCGTCCCGACCTCTGGTCCACCGCCGGCCTTGCTCGCCAGCTTAGGATATACCGCACAGGAAAAATACCATCCTACCCCTTTTTCGCCTCGCGCAAGAAGAACGTTACGGCACCCTACCGCGTCGTGGTCGACAAGTCGGTGAGGGAAGTGCGTCCTTGGCTTGCAGGTTTTGTGGCGAAAGGCAAGGCGATCAGCGATGCTCTTCTGCGCGACATGATCCAGACACAGGAGAAGCTCGCCTGGAACTTCGGACGAAAGAGAAAGAGCGTTTCCATCGGCATCTACCGTATAGGGCTGATCGAGTGGCCGGTGCACTATCGCGGTGTGGATCCGGACGCGGTCTCCTTTGTTCCCCTCCAGGAAACTCGAACGATGACTCTCCGTCAGATTCTTGAACAGCACCCGAAGGGCATCGAGTACGGCTCGATTCTCATGGGAAAACCGATCCATCCGCTACTCACCGACGCAGGGGGGAAGGTACTATCCTATCCGCCGATCATCAACAGCGCGGATCTGGGAGCAGTCCAGATGGGCGACACCGATATCTTCATCGAGGTGACTGGCACCGACTATCCCTCGGTTGCGCTTTCATGCGCCATCATGGCCTGTGACCTTGCAGACATGGGTTTTGATATCGAGAATGTCGAGGTCGACTACGAGTATGATACGCCCTTTGGTGCCTCGGTGACCTGTCCCTATTATTTCCAAGAAGAAGTTTCGGTTTCGCTCGCCGACGCGAGCCGGCTTCTCGGTATATCGTTGGAGATTTCAGACACGCTTGCGGCCCTCAACCGTATGGGACTCTGTGCCTATTCCACGGATGGAACACTGATTCATGTGGCGCCGCCCGAGTACCGAAACGACTTTCTGCACGCCTTCGACATCGTAGAGGACATCATGATCGGCATGGGCATGGAAAACTTTATGCCTCAGCGTCCTACGGATTTCACTATCGGGCGCCTTACGCCGATCGAAGGATTTTCACGCAGAGCGAAGAACATCATGGTGGGGCTCGGCTATCAGGAGATGGTCTACAACTATCTCGGTTCGGGGAAAGACTATGCGGAGAAGATGCAGATTCCTGCGAACAGTCTTGTCAAAATCGCCAATCCCATGACGGAGAACTACGAGTATGTCAGGAACTCTTCGCTGCCGGGCCTCATGCAGACCGAAGGTGTCTCCGCGAAGGCGTCGTATCCTCACCGAACCTTCGAGGTAGGCAAGGTCGCCCTCAAAGCCCCTGAGGCAAATTATGGAGTCGTGACGCACCAGTATATCGGATTTCTCACGAGCCACGCACAAGCGGACTACAACGAGATCGCCTCACACGTCGCGGCGCTCATGTATTTTTTGGGAAAGGAATACAGTGTGCGGGAGGCCATTGATCCGCGCTTTGTGCCGGGCCGTCAAGTCGAGGTGTTGGTGAATGGAGCAAGGGTCGGCGTCTTCGGCGAGGTGCATCCCGCGGTGCTCGAAGCCTTTGGTGTCGTCATGCCCTGTGCCGCCGGAGAACTCGATCTCGACATGCTGTTGGAAGACTAAAAAATATTGAATCACTGTCCATCATTCCGTGCGTCTTCTTATTGAAAGACAGACGGAGAATCAGGATGGACATTTACGCGCACGAGCCTCTCGGGTTTGAAGGAGTCCTCGTTCATGTCGAGGCGGACATTCGCAATGGTATACCGGCAGTCGAGATCGTCGGGCTCGCCTCGACCGCAGTTCGGGAGGCACGCGAGAGGGCACGAATCGCCGTGCGCAACGCAGGATTTACCTTCCCACAGGATCGCATTCTCGTCAACCTTTCGCCGGCCGATCTCCCGAAAGAGGGGGCAGCCTATGATCTCCCCATCGCTCTAAAAATACTTGCAACATCGGGCCAGATTGAGGATCTGCCATTCCGGCTTCTCGCGATGGGAGAGCTGACACTCGGAGGAGAGATCAAACCGACACGGGGAATCTTGCCCGCAGTGCGCTCTGCTGCCGATCATGGCATCAGAATTTGTATTCTCCCTCATGAAAACGCCGCGGAGGCGCGCATTGTGTCATCGGTGCAGGTGTGGCCGGTGCGCCATCTTTCCGAGCTGAGAAAGACGTTCGCGGCTTTCAAGAAGGGAGAGGCTCCTCCGAAAAATGACAACGTCACGGAGGACTACACGCTGGAACCAATCCAGGATTTTAGCGATTTCCGCGGTGATGATCGATTGATGCGCGCTCTCGTGGTGGCTGCTGCGGGGAGGCACAACATGTTTTTGGCAGGCCCACCGGGGGCCGGAAAAACCATGTCTGCACAGCGTTTTCCCTCGATCTTGCCTGAACTCGATATAAGCGAGGCACTCGAGGTCGCATCGCTCTATTCTCTATGGGGCAAAAACCAGGGTGAGCTCATGCGCAGGCCGCCTTTTCGGGCTCCGCATCACTCGGCGAGCCTCGAGGGCATGCTGGGAGGCTCAAGACCTCTAAGACCCGGGGAGGTGAGTCTGGCGCATCACGGTGTACTCTTCCTCGACGAGTGCCCCGAATTTCATAGGGATGTGCTCCAGGCACTCCGCGAACCAGTTGAGTACGGCTATGTCGAAATCGTTCGGGCTGGGAGAGTCATACGCTTTCCCTCGGATTTTCAGCTCGTCATGGCGGCAAATCCCTGCCCCTGCGGAAATTTGGGAATGCCTGGTAAAACCTGTCTCTGTTCAGCAGAAGAAATCAGGCGGTACTGGAAAAAACTGGGAGGAGCCCTTTTAGACAGAATCGACATGCGTATCGCGGTCAGTCCGCCCGAGCCGTCTCGACTCATAAGCACCTCATCCGTCTCCACCGAAGTTCTTCGCGAAAAGGTGCGCTCAGCCCGATTGTACCAGCGGGCTCGACTGGAAGCATACCTCAAACGATCGTGTTCAGAGCAAGAAAAAATACACATGAATGTCAGGATACCACCAGCGCTGATCCCTGAAGTTTGTGCAGTCCATGGAGCTGCAGAGAGGCTATTCCTCTCCGGAATGGCCAGCTACGGACTTTCGGCGAGAGCAGGGCACAGCATTCTCAGGGTGGCACGCACCATCGCCGATCTCGACTCCCGCGCGGAAATCGGGGAATCCTCAATCGAGGAGGCCATGGAGTACCGTCAATTCGGCGACGGCGACGCCATATGGCCGAGTTGAGTCGGACGAGAGCCGGGACCCTGGTCCGTATTCTCCTCATGGATCCTCGATACTCAATACCGAATGGGCGCTCCGTCTCTCTGTGCCCTATAGATTCCCTCGATAATGCGGGCGACCTGAAGGCCGTCGTAGCCCGTAATAGCAGGTTTCCTGCCCCTCAGAATTGCGTCCGCAAAATCCTCTTCCTGTTGGGCAAAGAAATACCAGGTAGCATCGATGCTCCCAAAGAAGGCTGCATCCTCTTTTTCCCATTGCTCGCGCATCTGCTCCTGCCCGGGAATCGTCCATATGTCGTTGTAGGGTGGCTCGAGCACACCGCTTCGTCCGGCAATAAACATGGCTCCGCCGTCGGTCTGAACGCCTGCAGAGGCGCCCGAGCTGCCATGGATGTGGACCTTGGCGTAGAGACCCGGCTTCTGAGAGTTCGATATGAAAATCGAGGCGAGCCCCCCTGTTCGGAAGCGCACGGTCGCGACTGCAGAGTCCTCGACTTCGATGTAGGGATGGTTGATATTGGCCCATTCACCGTAGACAGTGGCAACTTCGCCCATGTACCAGCACAGAAGATCGAATTGGTGCGGCGCCTGGTTGACAATGACGCCACCTCCTTCGTGTTCCCACGAACCGCGCCAGGGGTCCGAGCGGTAGTACGCTTCGTCGCGCCAGCCCAGAATTGTGAGCTGCCCCAGGGAGGGAACACCCAAAACGCCGTCGTCGATCGCCCTGCGGATTCGTCGACAGGAAGGATACCAGCGCCGCTGTGATATGACGCTCAAAAGTCGCCCGCGAGCCAGGGACTCTCCGATCATTGCCTCGGTTTCCTTCACCGAGAGGGCGAGGGGCTTTTCAACAAGGACGTGGCAGCCTGCGCCGAGCGCCTCCATCGCGTCATGAAAGTGCTGAGGGTGGGGTGTCGTGATCACCACAGCTTCGACCCCGTCTTGTTTGACCATCTCTTCGACGCTGTCCCTGGACTCTAGGCCCCATCGGCCTGCAAAGGCGTCTCTCTTCTCTTTGTGGTGACCGCTCACGGAGACAAGCTCGCAGTGGGCCGCTGTGCGCAGCGCCTGTGCGTGAAGGCCCGCGACCTTGCCGTATCCTATCAAGCCGAATCGTATTTTGTCGTTCATCTGATCATCTCACGGGACGAGTACGACTTTCAGCAGAGAGGGATCTCGCTTGTAGAGACGTTCGAACAGCTGAGGCCCTTCTTCGAGCGGTGCTACCGCGCTGATGACTGACTTAAGGTTTATCGTATGGCTCGCCATCAGGTCGAGAGAGACAGGATATTCGCCTGAAATGGCGCAGGAGCCGATCAGCGTAATCTCTCGCGTGACCACCGACTGCAACGGAAATTCCGCGTTGGGGCTTATGTTGCCGATGAGCGTCACCGAACCGCCCTTTCTCGTCGCAGCGATCGCCATCGCGATCGGTGCGCTTGCGCCGACAGCTTCGAAGGCCCGATCCACGCCGCGACCTTCGGTCATCTCCAGCACTCTTCCCGGGGATGCCGGATCGGCGGGGTCCAGGGCAATATCGGCCCCTGCGGCCAATGCCGCCACTCTTCGCTGAGGCTCGGTGTCGAAGGCGATAATGCGATGAGGTGAATACGATCTGATTATTTGAATGAGCAGAAGGCCGATCAAGCCCGATCCTACAACCGCGGCGCTTTCCCCCGGCCTCATATTCGTGATGCGGAAAGCGTGCATCGCCACGCTGACGGGTTCCGTAAGCGCAGCCTCTTCGAAGGCGACCGATTCGGGCAATTTGTAGATGATTCTTTCGGGCACGACGACATATTCCGCAAAGGTCCCATCGCGTTTATATTCACTGCAGGAGACACCCAGCACCCGCCTGTTGTCGCAGAGATTCACGTCTCCCCGCCTGCAGAAGAAACATTCTCCGC
>DIXD01000053.1 GCA_002435985.1 Spirochaetaceae bacterium UBA6089 | reverse complement strand
CTATCCAGCGGCCTAATGACCTCGTCGTCCTTCACGACTGCGCTTGCGATGTTTTTCCCCTGTGTTGCGCCCGAAACTGTGAGACAGTCTCTGTGCAGCAGCCCTCCGCCTGCAAGTCGGGCCATTACGGCCTGCACACCGCCAGCGCGGTACAGATCTTGGATGTGGTATGAGCCTCCCGGCGACATGCTGCAGATATGCGGTATCTTTTTACCAAGTTCATTGAACAGCTCGATGTCGAAGTCGATACCCGCAGCCCAGGCGATGGCTGGCAGATGGAGCGTCGTGTTGGTCGAACCGCCGAGCGCGAGGTCTACGGCCACTGCATTCTCGAAAGCTTCGCGGGTGAGGATATCGCGCGGGCAAATATTTTTTTCGACGAGGTTCATGATGGCTCTACCGGCGTCCTTGGCGAGACGGTCGCGTTCGGAGTAGACGGCCGGTATGGTACCGTTGCCGGGGAGCCCGAGTCCGAGGGCCTCCATCATACAGTTCATGGTGTTGGCGGTGAACATGCCCGCACATGAGCCGCAGCCTGGGCAGGCCGCATTCTCGACTTCGAGGAGATCGTTGTCGGTGGCCTTCCCTGCGATGCGCTTGCCCACTGTCTCGAAGACTGTACTTAGGTCGATGTCTCTGCCATTGAGGGTGCCGACGAGCATGGGACCGCCGGAGACAACGATGGCGGGAAGGTTCAACCTTGCGGCCGCCATCGCCATGCCCGGAACGATCTTGTCGCAGTTGGTCACAAGGACGAGCGCGTCGAAGGCGTGGGCTTTGGCCATCACTTCGATGGAGTCCATGATGAGTTCGCGCGACGGGAGAGAAAATTTCATGCCCTCGTGGTTCATGGCAATGCCGTCGCAAACGCCGATCGTGGGGAACTCGATGGGTAGGCCGCCTGCAGCATACACGCCGGCCTTCACCGCCTCGGTGATTCGCCTAAGGTGAACATGGCCTGGAATGATTTGATTATACGCGTTGGCGACGCCGACCCAGGGACGATTGATTTCCCAGTCGGTGTATCCGGCGGCTTTGAGCAGAGACCTGTGCGGGGCCCGTTCGGGGCCCAGTTTTACTTTTTCGCTTCTCATATTGTCCTTACCTCCTTGCGGATGCCGATGGTTGCGGCTTTTCATGCATATCTTCCTCGATGGCCCAGGCTACCGCTTCGCCCATGGCGCGGGTGCCGAGCACCGTCTCTCCCTCTGTGTCCGTGGCGATGTCGGCGCAGCGGTAGCCTACCGCCAGCACCGAAGAGACTGCCCGTTCAATTAGTTCCCCCTCCGCCTTGCGTCCAAGCCCATATGAGAGGAGCATCGCGGCGGAAAGAATCGCCGCGAGTGGATTCGCCTGATCTTTGCCCGCGAGGTCGGGCGCCGAACCGTGGATGGGTTCGAAGATGCCGGGGCCAGAGTCGCCGATGCTCGCGCTCGGCAGCATGCCGATGGACCCCGTGATCATGCTGGCCTCGTCGGAAAGAATGTCGCCGAACATATTGCTGGTCGCGATGACGTCGAATTGCTGAGGATTGCGGATAAGCTGCATGGCGCAGTTGTCGACATACATGAAGCTGGTCTCGACCTCGGAATAGCGCTTGGCGAGCTCCTGGGCCGTCCGGCGCCAGAGCCGGCTCGACTCGAGCACGTTGGCCTTATCGACGATACACAGCTTTTTCTTTCTTGTCCTCGCCGCGCGATAAGCGACTTCGAGTAGGCGTTCGATTTCAGTCCTCGTATAGCGCTCGGTATCCCATGCGACTTCGCCGTCGGGGCTTATACCGCGCTCGCCGAAATAGATGCCTCCCGTGAGTTCCCTCACGATGAGCAGATCCAGACCTTCGCGCACGATTTCGGGCTTGAGGGGGCAGGCCGCCGCAAGCTCGGTGAATATTCTGGCGGGTCTCAGGTTGGCGTAGGCGCCCATGGCGGCGCGGAGACCCAGAAGTCCTGCCTCCGGTCGCAGATTGCCGGGAAGGCCGTCCCAACGCGGGCCGCCGACCGCACCCAAAAGAATCGCATCGGCGGCGCGACAGGTTTTTAGGGTCGACTCCGGCAGAGGAGAGCCTGTCGCGTCGATCGCCGCGCCGCCCATCAGCGCCTCTGTAAATTCGACGCCGAAGCCCGAGACCTTTGCCACAGCCCGCAGGGTTCGTACTGCTTCGGCGACGACGTCAGGGCCTATGCCATCCCCCGGAATGGTCGCAATGGTATACTTCATCTCACTTCTCCTTTGTGCCTGCTTCTTCGTGCTCGCCATCTAGATGAACCTCGACTTTCTGTACGCCAAAGGGATGGTCTGCAGCGTTGAGCAATCTTTGTCTGATATACGGAATGAGCCCCCCTGCCGCCATGATATCCCGCACGAATGGAGGGAAGGCTGCTGCCCGGTATTGGATGCCACGGGTCAGGTTGCGGATTTCGCCTGACTCGAAGTTCACGCTGAGCATGTCGCCGTGCTGCGTCTCTATCGCTGCCTGTGGACACTCGAGGATAGGAAGGCCGATGTTGATGGCGTTGCGGTAGAAAATACGCGCAAAGCTCGCCGCAATGACGCATGAGACTCCTGAGGCCTTGATCGCGATGGGCGCATGCTCGCGCGACGAGCCACAACCGAAATTCTCGCCGGCCACAATGATATCACCCTGTGCGACCTGGGATGCAAAATCAGGGTCCAGGTCTTCCATACAGTGCACTGCGAGTTCCGCAGGGTCGCTCGTCGTAAGATAGCGCGCCGGCACGATGACGTCGGTATCCACATTGTCGCCGTATTTCCAGGCTTTTGATCCTTGTTGCATTTTTGCTTCCTTTATTTACTTCTGTTAATCTCTATCCCGCGACGCCGTTTCGAAGATCCCATGTTGCGGCGCCTCGCTGATCTCGGAGGGATCGACGATGTACCCAGCAATGGCGCAGGCCGCGGCGGTCGCAGGGCTGGCGAGATAGACCTCGGAGCTTGGGTGGCCCATGCGCCCCACGAAGTTTCTATTGGTCGTGGCGACCGCGCGTTCGCCTGCCGCGAGAATGCCCATGTGACCTCCTAAGCAAGGCCCGCAGGTCGGGGTGGAGACTGCCGCGCCCGCCTCGATGAAGGTGTCGACGAGGCCTTCGCGGACAGCCTGTCTGTAGATCTGCTGGGTGGCAGGAATGACGATGCATCGGAGGCCTTGAGCAACTGACCTACCTTTAAGGATAAAGGCTGCGGCGCGGAGGTCCTCGATGCGCCCGTTGGTGCAAGAGCCGATGACTACCTGGTCGATGGGCGTTTTTTCCGCCTCATCTGCCGGTCGCACATTGGACGGCAGATGAGGGAACGCGATCTGAGGTTTGATTCGGTCTAGGTCGACCACGATAGTCTGCTCGTACTCGGCATTCGGATCGGCAGCATACTCTTTGTAGTGTCGGGACGAGACCGAGGCAGCCCAGGCGCGCGTTCTCTCGTCGACTGTGAAAATACCATTTTTTGCACCGGCCTCGATGACCATGTTGGCCATCGTAAAGCGCTCATCCATCGACAGTGTCGCAAGGCCGGGGCCGACAAACTCCATAGAGCGATATAAGGCTCCATCGACCCCAATCTTGCCGATGATGGAGAGAATCAGATCTTTACCCGTAGCCCAACCTCCGAGCTTCCCGTTCAAGACAAAGCGTATGGCCCCAGGCACCCTGAACCACGCGGTTCCCGCCGCCATGGCCGCGGCCATATCCGTGGAACCGACACCAGTGGAAAAAGCGCCCACCGCACCATAGGTACAGGTGTGCGAATCGGCCCCTACGACGAGTTCTCCGGGCAGCACAAGGCCCTGTTCAGGCAAAAGCGCGTGCTCGATGCCCATGCGGCCGACCTCAAAGTAGTGCTCGATGGCGTGCTTCTTGGCAAAGTCGCGCATGATCTTGCACTGTTCGGCCGACTGAATATCTTTGTTCGGTGTGAAGTGATCCGGCACGAGGGCGATCCGCCGTCGGTCGAAGACCTCTGCGACGCCGATTTTTTCGAATTCTTTGATCGCTACAGGCGCTGTCACGTCGTTGCCTAGAACGAAGTCGACCCTCGCCTCGATGAGTTGGCCCGCCTCCACGGAAGCAAGCCCCGCGTGGTCCGCGAGAATTTTTTGTGTCATTGTCATTGACATTGGGGGCTCCTTTCTGTTGCAGTAAGAATATTGGTGGTGCTCTGCGTGCGCTCGGCGGACGCGGTAGCGCTGTTTTCGTGTAGGCCAATGTCGTCGATCGCCGCATTGATCGCGTCGAGATAAGCCCGAAGGCTCGCTTCGACGATGTCGGTAGAGACCCCTCGGCCGTTATACACTCGATCCGCTTGTCGGATTCTGACGCGGGCTTCTCCCTGGGCATCCTTGCCGTCCGTCACGGAATCGAGCGAGAAGGCCTCGAGGACAGGCTTTATATCGACGATCTTGTCGATGGCATTGAACGACGCATCGATCGGGCCGTCGCCTATCGCTACTTGTTCGTATTCCTTCCCCTCGGCGGATACAAGGCATACCGCACTCGTCGATGTAATCGTGCTGCCGGAGTTTATGATGAAGCGATGCAGTCGCCATGCGGCAGGCCGCGCAGGGACCGCATCGCGCACCAAGGCCTCGAGATCTCGGTCTGTCACCACTTTTTTCTTGTCCGCCAGAACTTTGAATGCATCGAAGAGATGCATTTCGCGCTCCGCATCCAGGTGGAAACCGAGCTCTTTTAAACGCTCACTGAAGGCATGCTTGCCTGAATGTTTGCCGAGCACAATCTTGTTTCTAGGTAGACCAATCGACTCGGGCGCCATGATCTCGTAGGTCGCGCGGTTTGTGAGCATGCCGTGCTGGTGGATGCCTGCCTCGTGGGCAAAGGCATTCTCGCCGACAATGGCCTTGTTGGTTTGCACACGGGAGCCTGTGACCGTGGCAACGAGGCGCGATGCAGCGTAGATTTTTGTGGTATCAATATTGCAGTGCAGAGTCCTGCCGCAGGAAGCGCGAAAATAGTCCTCCCGCGTGCGCATGGCCATCACGATCTCTTCGAGTGCCGCGTTGCCGGCGCGTTCACCAATGCCGTTTATCGTACACTCGACCTGATCCGCGCCGGCCTCGATGGCCGCAAGGCTGTTGGCGACGGCGAACCCAAGATCGTCGTGGCAATGGACCGACAGGACCGCCTTATCGATATTGGGAGTACTTGCTCGAATGGCACTGATCAGCGCACCGAACTCTCCCGGCATGGCATAGCCGACCGTGTCGGGTACATTCACCGTCGATGCGCCTGCCTCGATGACCGCAGTGAGAATCCTACACAAAAACGCAGGCTCTGAGCGAGAGGCGTCTTCCGCCGAGAATTCGACATCGGGGCAGTATTTTCTTGCGTATTTGACCATGGCGACCGCCTTTTCGACGACCTCATCGGGTTTCATACGCAGCTTGTATGTCATATGGATGGGAGATGTCGCGATGAAGACATGGATGCGCGGTCGCTCTGCACTGTGCAGGGCCCCCCACGAAGCGTCGATGTCGGCTTCGGCCGCTCTCGACAAGCTTGCAATGATCGGCCCGCGCACGGTGCGCGCGATCTCCTGTATAGAAGCGAAGTCACCAGGACTGGCGATTGCGAAGCCGGCCTCAATGACATCGACGCCGAGCTCGGCGAGAATCTTGGCGACTTCGAGCTTTTCGCCTTGGTTCATGCTACAGCCCGGCGCCTGTTCTCCGTCTCGGAGCGTCGTATCGAAAATACGGATGGTTCGGGGAATGCTCATTCTTCCTCCTCTCTATATACACGTCAACCGTGGTGCCGACACTCTCCTACATCTGCCGGCAATATCAGTTTTTTGTAGTACATCTGGTCGTACGCAGACCGCGTATCCCAGAAAGCGGAGACGGCCTAGGAGTTGTGGCTCTGTCCGCGTGGCCGTCAGACAACGGAAGAGCCGAGAAGGCCCAGGGTAAGCAGGAGGATAGTAATAATAGTGATGAGGGAAGCGACAATGCGCCGGACCATCGCGTAGTCCATATCGGGGCTGCGGATGATATCCAATTTTTTGACAAAAATGGCGGCGAATGTCATGCGAGTATCTACCATGAGGCGCAGGTCGATGTCAAGCTACTATCGATAGAATCATGTAAAAAATCGCACATTGCGTGGGTTGACCGGATAGGCCGTGGCTGGGCATCATGCAGACATGAGGCTTCTTGTGTTCGCCGCCGGCATCGGATCGCGCTTTGGCTGGGCGTCCTACTGGAGGGCGCGCACTGCGCACGAAAAGAGCGCTGCAAGCCCCTGTCCCGTCGGCTCCGCGTGGAACTCAGGCCTCCATTCCAGATAGGCAAGCGTATCCGATACCGAAAAACACGAAGCGAGCCGCGCACCCCGATATTGCGCCACGGCGAAGAGGGCTGCCGCTTCCATCTCCACGACAAGCGCTCCCTGTTCGCGAAAATACCTCACCTCCAGAGGAGTTTCGCGGTAGATCGCATCAGTGGTCCACGTCGGACCCTTGGTGTAGGTCAGCCTGGCGGCCTGAAGCGCAGCTTCAAGCCGGCCGGTGAGGGCTGGATCTGGACCGACGAAGGCATTTCCTTCGATGTAGTGGTGCGACGTGCCTTCGTCGCGAAAAGCCCTGTCGCACACCACAAGCGATCCTGGGGGCAGGTCCTCTTTCAGCGAGCCAGCCAAGCCCAACGAAACAAAATCCTTGACTCCCCAGGCGATGAGCTCTTCGA